>WLFX01000004.1 GCA_009703545.1 Actinomycetota bacterium | reverse complement strand
GTTGAGTGCGTTTCCATCTGCGTCCAATGGGTTAGCTCCGAGTGCAGGAAGCCATCCAGTTGGGATGACGAAGGCCGTGATGAGGCCCCAGGCAATAAATGCCGCGATGTTGGGCATAACCATGCCCGAGAGGAAGGATCCGAACTTCTGGATCCCTACTCGTGCTGATGACGAAGTCGTCATTGACTCGCTCCTTTTCTATTTTCTGTGTGTGTTACTGGGTGAGCACAGCAGACGCCACATTTCGGGCGTCAGCTGCATTTCTCGTCGAGAGAACTCTCTCGGCAAGTTCGCGCGCTTCGGAAAGCGTGAAGCGCGAAATTTCGGCTCGCACGTCGGCGAGGGCAGTGGGTGACATTGACAACGACGTGACACCGAGTCCGACGAGGACGACGGCAAGTAAGGGGTCAGCGGCCGCTTCTCCGCAGATTCCTACCGGTTTCTTTGTCACTTCCCCTGCAAGGCCAACCTCGCGGATGAGGCGAAGTACCGCGGGATTCCACGCGTCTTGCAGGTTTGCGACGGTGCCCAATAGGCGGTCCGCAGCAAAAGTGTATTGAGTGAGGTCATTGGTGCCTATTGAAACGAAGTCTGCAATCTCAAGGATGTGATGGGCGAGAAGTGCGCTGGAGGGGACCTCGATCATGACGCCGGCCTTGTGAATTCCGAGTTCACGGCAGATACCCACGAACGCTTCGGTTTCTTCGACGGTGGATATCATCGGTGCCATGACCCAGACGTCGGCGAGTGACGTGGCGGCGGCTTGAGCGATTGCTGTCAACTGACCGCGGAGAATGTCTTCGTGAGCAAACAACGCCCGAATCCCTCGGCGACCGAGCGCCGGGTTCTCTTCGCCCTCGTCGGTTAAGAAAGACAGAGGCTTGTCCGCACCCGCGTCAAGAACCCGAACGACAACTTTTTGGCCTGGGAATTTGTCAAACACCGCGGTGTACTCGGCTCGTTGCGCCTCGACGGTCGGGGCAGCGTCGTTGTCAAGGAATAGGAATTCAGTACGGAACAACCCGACACCTTCGGCGTGAGCGTCGACCGCCGCAGCGGCAGACTTCGAGGAACCAACGTTGGCCAGTAACTGAACTTCATGGCCATCCGCCATTCGACCCGGTCCCGTCGCGCCATCCCGGGCTGCTTGTCGAGACTGCGCCTCCACAAGGGCGGCAGCAATGCGAGCGGCATCGGGGTGGAGAACGATTTCACCCTTGCCGGCGTCAACAATGACAATGTCGCCATCCACGAGAACGTTCGCCAATGTAGCCCCAACGATTGCGGGAAGGCCTTTTTCACGGGCCAAAATTGCGGTGTGTGAAGTCGGACCGCCGTCGGTGGTGACGAGCGCACGAACGATATCGAAATCGAGCAACGCGGTATCGGCGGGCGCGAGGTCTCGAGCGACGAGAATAAACGGAGTCTCCGATTGCGGTACACCTGGGGCAGAAACTCCCATGATTCTCGCAATGACACGATTGGCGACATCGGCGAGATCTCCTGCACGCTCGGCCATGTAGCCACCCGCTTTTTTCATCGTCGCTGCAAAACCAGCAAAGGCATCAAAAACCGCGCGCTCAGCGGTGGAGCCGCGATCGATCCGTTCCTTCACATCAGCACGCAACATCGTGTCTTCGGCCATCAGTGCTAGAGCATCCAATACATCCTTCGCGAGTCCGCCAGCCTGCGCTCCTCGAGCACGAAGGTCCACTGCGGTCTCACCTAGCGCATTCGATGCGCGGACTAATTCCACATCTGCGGTCTTTGCGCTATTCGTTGTCTCTGGTTCGGGAAGAGGATCCGGCATTCGTCGAACGTCACCGACCACGAGTCCTCGACCTACGCCGATGCCCGTGACAATGACCACTTTGTTCGTCATTCGGCGTCGTGATCCGTTTCGAGAAAAGTCACCAGTGAATCCAAAACCGAATCGACGTTATCGCCGTCAGCAGTGAGAGTGACGGCATCCCCCTGATTGATTGCGAGCGAGATTACGCCCAGAATGCTGCCGGCCGGCGCCTCGCGGCCGTCCTTTTCAATCGTGATCGACAGCCCTGAGTCGTTGACGGCTTGCACAAACATAGCGGCCGGACGAGCGTGAAGCCCGTGCCCAGAGGCGATCGTCGCACTACGAGAAGCCATTAGTTGGTTCCCTCCACACGGTGGGGCCCGACAATTGAACCCGCGTGCCCATCATTGTGGCCCACAAAATTGAGGATTTCAGCCAACGCGTCCTCCGCGCCAAATCCTCCACGAACGGTGTCCGGTAGTACGACGTGGCTTATTCCCCTCGTCGTCAGTGTATCCAGCACCTCGGGGGTTGCGACATGGGCGGAGACCGCAACAATCGCTGTCGAATCGTCACGGACGGAGTCAACAGACGATGGTGCGAAACTCCACGTGAGTCCGGCGGCTGATGCGAGGTCGGTCAATCGACGCACAAGGAACGTGCTGGACGCACCTGCAGCGCACACGACGAGGACCTGCGTCATCGCCACCTCCTCATTGAATGTCTCAACTGTTTCAGCAATTTGCCTACCTGTGGGGCAAATCAGCCTTAGGGATGCTTCCGCTCTCGCGGAAGTAGATTCACGGCGTTCGGTATCGTTAAGTCACAATGTCTGACAAATATCTCGCTCTCTTGGAATTGTTGCGGTCGACTGATGACTCACTCACCGCGTCCTTCCTGGCCGAGAACATGGGTGTGTCCACTCGAAGCGTCCGTTCCTATGTTGCAGCGGCGAAGTCCGCAGCCCATCCCTACGACATCATCAGCGCGACGAGCACCGGCTACCGCCTCAACCGTGATGCCTACTTCACATACCGCTCAGAGCTCGATGCGAAGCCCGAATCTTTTCCATCCACTCCCCGCGAACGCGAGCACCATATCGTTCATCGACTCGCGTCGACCAGCACCGGTTTGTCGATTGACGACCTCTCGTTGTCGCTGCACGTCTCGGCTGCGACGATTGAATCGGATATCAAGCGCATCAGACAGAACGCAGTGGATTCGGGAGTTGCCATCGACAGAGTCGACAATGTTCTTACCCTGCGGGGCGATGAGTCACAACTTCGTCGATTGCTATCGACGCTTGTTCACGACGAGACGAATTCGGGTTTGCTAAGCCTTGACACCATTGCTCTTCGATTCGAAATTCCGACCCTCGTCGAGTTCAAAACAGATCTGATTGAACGACTCGACTATCACCGTTACTTCATTAACGAATACGGAATCGATTCGGTGCTCTTACATCTCGCTATCGCGGTCGATCGAGTTCGTAATGGTTTGACTCTGCCCGATATCGAGATTGAGTTTGATGATGACACCACCTTCGTTTCAGGTATCGTCCGTGAGTTGGCCAAACGTCACTTCTCGATCGACCTCGGCGCGCGCGAAGAATGGTACCTCGCTCGCCAGCTGGCGACCAGAATCATCACTCCCGGTTCTGGCGGTTCGGCCGGCACGCCGACAGTAGATGGCGAAGATGTTGCGCTAACCACTCGCGCGGTTGAACTGGTTTATGACGAGTACCTCATCGACCTCCGCAATAGTGACCTCATCGGACGGCTCGCGTTACACATCGGGCACCTCGTGACCCGCGCCAAATTCGATTCTCCGTCGCGAAACCCGCTGCAAAAATCCATCAAGTCGTCGTACCCACTTGTCTGGGATATCGCCGTGTTCATCGCGTCGACTATTCAAAAGGAACGCGACATCACGATTGACGAAGATGAGATTTCCTATATCGCGCTGCACATCGGAAGCCACCTCGAACGACAAGCTCAGGCCAAGAACCGGGTTTCGGCAACAATCGTGAGCCCCTCGTATTACGACCTGCACATTGTGATGAGGGAAAGTATCGAGAAGATCCTTGGCGGAGAAATCACCATCGAATCTGTAATTACACGCACGGATGTTCGCGCGAGTGACATCACGACCGACATTGTCATCACGACGATACCTCTCCCTTTTGAACTCGACACAATCGTGCAGGTGCAACCGTTCCTCTCCGAGTCCGATATCGATGCGGTTCGTCGAGTAACGTCTCGGGCACGCCGAGGCCGTCGTCGAAACCTCATTCGTGAGCAATTACTCAAATACTTCCGCGCGGACATGTTCTTTCGAAACGTCACGTTTGACGGACCAGAGTCGGCAATCCGCACGCTTGGCGAAGCACTGAAATCGCACGGAATTATCGACGACGGCTATGTTGAGAGCGCAATCGAGCGCGAGCAAATGTCGTCGACCGTGTTTGTCGAAGGGCTCGCGGTCCCGCACGCGATGTCGATGACCGCTCAACGACCGACGATTGCCCTCGCGGTCAATGAGGTAGCGACACCGTGGGGCGACCAGCGAGTCAACGTTGTCGCGTTTATCGCCTTCGCAGCGAGCGGGCGCGAAGAATTCCAAGAGGTGTTTGAACAGTTCGTCGACGTGTTTTCGGATCGAGCTCGCATGGCCGACGTCATCAAGAATTCGACCACCTTTGAAGGGTTCATCGACACCCTCGTGCACGTCATCGATGTTTAAAATAGACCGGACACATCGACGTGCGTTTGTGGACGGCGATGCATTTTCGATCAGAAATTTTGACAGATGAACTCATGTGAGCCCCGTGAAGGTCCTGCGGACGTTCGCGAGATATTGTCTCGCTCTGCAGGCGATTTCGAAGAAAAAGGTGAGTGAGCCCGGAGCGGAAGAATCCAGTGGATTCTTCCGTCTGATAGACAGTGCACCCAAAAGAAAAATCTTAGGAGTGAGCCCCGCGAAGGTCCTGCGGACGTTCGCGAGATATTGTCTCGCTCTGCAGGCGATTTCGAAGAAAAAGGTGAGTGAGCCCGGAGAGACTCGAACTCCCGACATCCACGGTGTAAGCGTGGCGCTCTAACCAACTGAGCTACAGGCCCTGACCGTTTAATCATAGGGGAACATCGACGAGTGGCGCACAGCGGTCTAGGATTGGGTGGACGTCGTCGCAACCCTGACAGCGCCACTTCCTCGCCACCTTTGATTGGAAGATCTATTTATGAGCGTGAACGACCAAGACCCGTATTCGTCGTCAACGTTGGACAGCAATCCAGACGAGACGGTCGAATGGCAAGAGTCCCTTACGGACGTCGTTTCGGCGCAGGGTCACGAACGCGGTCGCGAGTTGATGCTCGCACTCTTGAAGCGTTCTAAAGAATTGCACCTTGGCGTTCCCATGGTGCCGACCACGGATTACCTGAATACGATTGCTCCCGAGAATGAAGTTGCGTTTCCGGGCGATGAGGACATTGAGCGCCAGTACCGAGCGTGGATCCGATGGAACTCCGCAATCATGGTGCACAGAGCCCAGCGTCCCGGTATCGGAGTTGGTGGTCACATTGGTTCGTATGCCTCGAGCGCGTCGCTTTACGAAGTCGGTCACAATCATTTCTTCCGCGGACCAGATCACCCCGGTGGAGGTGACCAAATTTTCTATCAGGGGCACGCCGCTCCAGGGATGTACGCACGCGCCTTCCTCGAAGGTCGCTTGTCGGAAGACCAGCTGGATGGCTTCCGTCAGGAAAAGTCGCATTTTGCCGGTGGTTTGTCGTCGTACCCGCACCCTCGACTGATGCCTAATTTCTGGCAGTTCCCGACGGTATCAATGGGCCTCGGTCCAATCAACGCGATCTATCAGGCCCAATTCAACAAGTACATGACAAACCGCGGAATCAAGGACTGCTCCGATCAGCACGTGTGGGCATTCCTCGGTGATGGCGAAATGGACGAGGTTGAATCTCGTGGCGCACTTCAACTCGCGGCGAATGACGGCCTCGACAATCTCACGTTCGTGGTGAACTGCAATCTTCAGAGACTCGACGGCCCCGTCCGAGGTAATGGAAAAATCATCCAAGAACTGGAGTCGTTCTTCCGCGGCGCAGGGTGGAATGTCATCAAGGTTGTGTGGGGACGCGAGTGGGATTCGCTCATTCTCAACGACACCGATGGCGCCCTTCGCGACCTCATGAACGCCACTCCGGACGGCGATTTCCAAACGTACAAAGCCGAATCGGGCGCCTATATCCGCGAGAATTTCTTCGGGCGCGATCCCCGAACAGCAGCAATGGTTGCCGATTGGACGGACGACCAGATTTGGTCCCTCAAGCGCGGTGGACACGACTATCGAAAGCTCTATGCGGCTTACGCAGAAGCCTTGTCCCACAAGGGCAAGCCGACCGTGATTCTCGCGAAAACGGTGAAGGGTTACGGCCTAGGAAAGTCGTTTGAGGGTCGTAACGCCGTTCACCAGATGAAGAAGTTGTCCCTCGATGTGCTGAAGTCGTTCCGTGATGACTTGCGCATTCCGATTTCGGACGCGCAATTGAAAGCGGACCCCTACCGACCACCCTACTATCACCCCGGTCCCGATGACCCAGCCATCCAGTATTTGCTCAACAAGCGACGTGAGCTAGGTGGAGCGTTGCCGCAGCGGCGACATGAGCCCGCACCGATTGCCCTTCCGAATCCAAAACTTTACGAGTTGACTAAGAAGGGCAGCGGCAAGCAGGAAGTTGCGACGACGATGGCGTTTGCTCGCCTGTTGAAAGACCTTCTTCGCGACGAGAGCATGGGTAAGCGCTTCGTGCCGATCATCCCTGACGAAGCACGCACCTTTGGAATGGACTCGTATTTCCCCACCGCAAAGATTTATAACCCGTTCGGACAGAATTATGTCTCGGTGGACCGCGACCTGTTGCTTGCCTATAAGGAAAGTGTCGAAGGTCAAATTCTCCACACCGGAATCAATGAGGCCGGGGCGATGGCCGCATTCGTTGCGGCCGGAACATCGTATGCGACACAGGGCGAAGTCATGATTCCCGTATATGTGCTCTATTCGATGTTTGGTTTCCAACGAACCGGCGACCAGATGTGGCTCGCCGGAGACCAAATGGCCCGCGGCTTCATCATCGGGGCGACCGCCGGCAAAACCACACTTGCGGGTGAGGGCTTACAACATGCCGATGGACATTCACACCTCATTGCCTCGGCGAATGATGCCGTCATTGCCTATGACCCAGCATTCGCTTTCGAGATTGGGCACATCGTCAAGGCCGGTCTTGACCGCATGTACGGCGGCACCCACTCAGACCCCAACGTGTACTACTACCTCACGGTGTATAACGAGCCAATGCTCCAGCCGGCAGAACCGTCCGGTATCGATATCGACGGTCTCGTGCGCGGCATGTACAAATATCGCGCAGCGGCGAAGGGTACGATTCCGGCACAAATTCTGGCCAGTGGCGTTTCTGTTCCATGGGCGCTCGAGGCTCAAAAGATTCTTGCCAGCGATTGGAATGTCGCAGCTGACGTGTGGTCAGTGACGTCGTGGAATGAACTTCGACGTGACGGTCGTGATTCTGACCGTTTCAACTTCTTACACCCGAAGGAACTCCCCCGCGTTCCGTACGTGACCGAGAAACTTCGCAATGAACGCGGACCAGTCATTGCCGTGAGTGACTTCATGCACGCCGTAGCCGATCAAATTCGACCATATGTACCGACTGATTTTGCGACGCTTGGTGGTGATGGCTTCGGATTCTCGGACACGCGCGCCGCAGCTCGACGTCACTTCGCAATTGACACTCAGTCGATCGTCGTTCGCGTCTTGCAACAACTCGCCCAGCGCGGAGAGGTGGACCGAGCGGTTGTGATCGACGCCTTCGAGCGTTACCGTCTCGACGACGTCACCGCGGGAACCACCGGAAACACCGGTGGGGACGCCTAGGGTAGCCCGATGATTATCGTCGTTGCGCCCGGCCAAGGTTCGCAAACTCCCGGGTTCTTGGAGCCATGGCTCGAAATCGACGGTTTCCGCGATCACCTTGGAACGTTGTCAGAGGCCGCCGGTGTTGACCTGGTTGCCCACGGGACGGTCTCGGATGCAGACACGATTCGCGACACCGAAATTGCACAACCGCTCATCGTGGCGGCATCGATTGTCACGGGCGCTCTGCTTTTCGAAGGTCGACGCAATCTGGTTGGGGGTGTCGCGGGTCACTCGGTGGGTGAATTCGCCGCTGCGTGCCTAGCCGGAGTCCTATCCGACGTCGACGCGATTCGACTCGTTGGTGTGCGTGGCAAAGCAATGGCGAACGAAGCGTCCAAGGTCGCAACGGGAATGAGCGCTGTTCTTGGCGCAGAGCTTGACGTGTTACAAGCACGACTTAGTGAACTCGGGCTAACCGCCGCGAACATGAACGGTGGCGGCCAGGTTGTCGTCGCTGGCGAACTGAGCGCACTCGCCGTGCTGGCTGAAGAACCCGTTCCCGGGACGCGTGTCATCCCCTTACAGGTAGCTGGCGCGTTCCACACGGCCTTTATGGCGGGAGCGGTCGACACACTGCGCGAAGCAGCCTCGACGGTGTCGCCGGCCAACCCAACAATCGCGATTTACACCAACCGAGACGGTTCACGGGTGTCCAGTGGTATCGACTACATGAATTTTCTCATTGGACAAGTCAGCAGCCCAGTCCGTTGGGATCTGTGTATGGACGCATTCGTGCACGATGGAGTCACGGGGGTTATCGAACTTGCGCCGGCCGGAGCGCTCGTCGGTCTCGCGAAACGTGGCCTCAAGGGAATCCCGACGGTCGCCGTCAAATCCCCCGACGACCTCGTCGCGGCCATCGAACTATTGGAGGCATCATGACCCAGCCAACTCTTCACCAAGCGGTGGGGTCTCCCTTCACACGCATTGTTTCCGTCGGAGCGGCTCGTGGAGATGTCAACGTCCCCAATGACGACATCGTCGGACCAATCGAATCAAGTGATGAGTGGATCCGTCAACGCACTGGTGTCATTAGTCGCACGCGCGCGAGCGCGTCCGTCAGTGCAGCGGACCTCGCTACCAGCGCTGCGAACGAGGCCATCGCGAATGCAAAGATCTCAGCCAGCGATATTGGGGCCGTCATCATCGCGACGATCTCGAACAATGTTTTGACACCATCGATGGCCGCCTTAGTTGCCGATCGCATCGGCGCCACACCGGCCGCAGCCTATGACGTCTCGGCTGCGTGCGCCGGATTCTGTTACGGAATCGCCCAAGCCGACGCCCTTGTTCGAGCGGGCGCTGCCAAATATGTACTCGTCATCGGCGCAGAGAAACTCAGCGACTACGCCAAGCCGACCGATCGAACCATCTCGTTCCTGTTGGGCGACGGCGCCGGTGCGGTCATCGTCGGTCCGGCCGACAGCGTGGGAATCTCACCGACTATTTGGGGATCCGACGGTGGCAAATGGGACGCAGTCGGTATGGACCGTCCCACGCGTGAGGCGTTCGACGACCGAGACGGCGAGTTCCCAACTCTGCGGCAAGATGGACAAACCGTGTTCCGTTGGGCCGTCTGGGAAATGGCCAAAGTCGCGCAAGAGGCACTCGACGCGGCTGGCATCACGGCCGCCGATCTCGCCGCCTTTATTCCCCACCAGGCCAATATGCGCATTATTAACGAATTTGCCAAGCAACTCAACGTGCCTGACAGCGTCGTAATCGCACGCGATATCGAGACGACAGGCAACACCTCGGCTGCGTCCGTTCCACTTGCGATGCACCGGGTGCTTGCCGAAAACCCAGAGCTGAGCGGTGGTTACGCGCTCATCATTGGTTTTGGCGCCGGTCTCGTTTACGCGGCGCAAATTGTCCGCCTTCCGTAACAGAAGGGCACCGACACCGTAAAATGATGAACGGTATACCAACCCACCTAAGGAGAAATAATGGCTCAGTCCAAAGATGAGGTCCTCGCCGGCCTTGCCGCTCTCGTCAACGACGAGACGGGCGTCCCCGTAGAGAGCGTCGTCTTCGGAAAGTCCTTCGCGGATGATCTCGACATCGACTCGATCTCGATGATGACGATTGTCGTGAATGCGGAAGAACAATTCGACGTCAAGATTCCTGACGACAAGGTTTCCGAACTGAAAACGGTCGATGACGCCGTGAACTACATCGTTTCGGCACAGTCCTAGAACGATTCATGCGGCGGGGTTTAGGCCCCGCCGTATTCACGCATCTCCAGCACAAAACGGAAGAGTAACCAGATGACGACAATCGTTGTGACCGGTATCGGCGCAACCTCGTGCCTCGGCGGGAACGCTCGCGACACGTGGGAAGCGCTTCTCCGTCGCGAGAGCGGCATCCGTCTCCTCACCGAAGAATGGGTTGAGACGCATGAGCTTCCCGTTAAATTTGCCGGTCGAGTGAAAGTCCCTGCCACCGAAGTTCTTGAGCGGATCGAAATTAAGCGCCTTGACCCCTCAGCTCAACTCGCGGTTATTGCCGCGCGTGAAGCGTGGGCTGATGCGGGTGCGCCGACCGACCCCAAGGAACGCGTTCTCGTCGATTTTGCGACAGGAATCGGTGGCCTCAACACGCTTCTCGACGCGTGGGACGTGCTCAAAGAAAAGGGTCCGCGTCGGGTTCTTCCGATGACGATCCCGATGCTCATGCCCAATGCGGCAGCCGCGGCAATATCGATGGACCTGCAAACGCGTGGCGGTGCTCGAACGTGTGTTTCAGCGTGTGCGTCCGGCACCGAGTCGATTTCTAACGCCGTCGACCACCTTCGCGCTGGCATAGCCGATGTCGTCATATGCGGCGGAACCGAATCGGTCATTCACCCACTTCCCATCGCTGCTTTCGCGGCGATGCACGCGCTGTCGACGCGCAATGATGACCCCGCCCGCGCGTCGCGACCCTACGACAAGGACCGCGACGGGTTTGTCCTCGGCGAGGGTGCTGCCGTGTTGATTCTCGAGACCAAGGAACATGCCGAAGCACGCGGAGCAAAAATTTACGCCGAAATTGCGGGTGGATCGGTGTCATCCGACGCACATCACATCACCGCACCAGACCCGGAGGGCAACGGCGCCGCTCGCGCGGTTCTCGACGCGCTCACGAATTCCGGGGTGACCCCGGCTGACGTCAATTACATCAACGCTCACGCGACGTCCACGCCCGTTGGCGACATCGCGGAATACACCGCACTCCACAAGGTATTTGGGGACCGCGTCAAGGAAATCCCGGTGTCGGCAACCAAATCGGCCACCGGACATCTTCTGGGTGGAACCGGAGCGCTGGAGGCGATGTTCACGGTCCTATCAGTGTATGAAAAAATTGCCGCGCCGACCCTCAACCTCGACAATCAGGACGAGGCAATCCCGCTTGATGTCGTTATTGAACCTCGCCCACTAACGGACTCGATCGTCGCAATCAGTAACTCGTTCGGGTTTGGTGGCCACAACGCTGTCATCGTCGTCAAATCGATCTAGCGCCCGCTCGAACCTGACGTTTAACCGATATGCGTGGCTCCATACTGCGACGGTACGGTTCGAGTTCCTCATCCCACGCCGCACCAAGAGCGAGTGACAACTCGTGTTCCAGTTCGGTCGCATCGCCGCGAGCCATCTCGATGGCGTATCGAACTCTGTCTTCACCAACCATCGCATTACCCGCAGCATCTGTCAGAGTGAAGAATATGCCGAGGCTCGGCGTATGGACATACCGCACCCCATCTCGATTCCTAGTGGTCGACTCCCACACCTCAAATCGAGTGCGATCCCAGCCGCGTAGCGCGGAGGCGAATCGAGCGGCAGACCCACTCGGCCCGGTCCAGGCCACAGTCGCGCAAACGCTTCCCTCCTCGCGAGGCTGATCGCCCCATTCGATGTGAGTTTCTGACCCCAGAATGTGTCCGAGCGTCCATGCGACGTGCGGTGCGAGCGCAACTGGGCACGAGTGAACATGAATCACTCCGTGTACGTTGTTCATCCATCCTCCTCGAGCCGTACGACTTCCCCTCGAACGGCACCACGGATGGAGACTTAAGTATGCGCGTGAGGCGAGAAAAAGTCCAATCGACCGGGTACTGACGGGAATCAGTGATGAAGAAGAGATCCGTCGCGCGCGAGGACGTTCTTTTCGCCCGCTCTCACGGGAAACGGCAAACGATTCTGTTTCGGAGGTATCGGGCAATTGAAGTTGTATGAGAACGCACAGGGCGGCAGCACCGCGAGGTTGAAATCCATCGTGACCGTTCCGTCGCTGTTAGGTACAACAAAAAGGAAGCGTCCGACCGAATAGGTTTCAGACTCGTTTGTGTGGTCAGCGAAAACAATTTGCAACGCCTTGCCGGTGCCAATCGTCACGAGAGATACCGTGTGCTCACCGTGCGTGAATTCGATTTCACCGGGAATCACTTCCACTTTGCTCGACCCAAGTTTCTTGTCAACATCGAGGGTTGTTCCAACGGGATTCGGCTTCCACCGACCGGTGACGACCCAGTCGCCGTCGTAATCATACGCATCGATTCCGCCATAATTGATGACCCATTCACTCTGTGCGTCCCAGACGCGCAGCCCATACAGGCCGTCCTCGGCAATGATCGTCCCGCTGCGTGTTTCCGAAAAGCGAATCGTCGACGCGTCTTCACCCGGCCCGTTGACCAAAACTGATCCATCAACGACCTGACCGTTCACCGTGATTCCGTCAGACTCAGTTGAGGTGAGTTGAAGGCCCTTACCGCCATCCGCTCTCGGCGCCCAGGTTCCGGGGATTCCCCACACGGTCTGTTCGGAATCAATCCACTGGGTCAAGACCAGCGCAAGACTGCCGAATGGCTCTCTGACCTGCGCTTCACGGCGCGAATGAAACAACGAAAATCGTTCGCTCGCCTCAGTCATGACCCAATTCTGCCGAGTAAAACGTGCGGGTTGGTGAGGCTCACCGTGCGATAGCGCGTCGGTACAGGTCCAACATCGTCTCAGTTCGTCGGGACTGACGAAATTCGACGAGATGTTCCAAATTTCTCATTCCCGCAGAGGGAACGTGATTACGCGCTGTCGAATCCAACGCCCGCCCCATTGCCGCGGCGGTGAGGTCTGTCGTCAACGTGTATGAGCCTGCCGGCAAGTCCCCTGCAATCTCTGCATCGACAACGATGACGTGGGTTCCCAACGAGACCGCCTCGGTGACCGTCATTCCTTGGGTTTCGAAATCGTTCGATGACTGCACGAGGAAATCGGCCTCGGCGATGACGTCAATCGCACGGTCATATGGCAGCGCTCCGAGGAACACCACATTTTCCCCGGCCCTAGCTTTTGCCTTCTTTTCCAGTGCGCCACCGCCCGCAATGACAACGGACAATTGCTCGGTCGCACGATCGACTCCGTCTAAAAATTCGAGAAGACGCTTTTCTGGCGAGAAGCGCCCAACCCACGCATAAACGGGCGTCGCGTGTTTGATGCGGGGCGTGTGAGCCACGGCGTCAAGGACGTCATCGTTGATTCCCGTTGGGACAACCGCGATTTCGGAGTTACGACGCGACGTGACGTCGTTGTGCGTCAACAACCTGGCAAAGTGCCCCGATGGCGCCGTAACGACGTCGGCGTGATGCGCGTACCCCGCCAGATAGTCGAACGCCCTGCGTGGTCGCTTGTCAAAACGAGAACCGAGTGACCACTTCTGCCACTGTCCCAACATCGCGTAAAAGAGTCCAGGAAACGGGATAGAACCGTCAACGCCAACGTCTAAGCGGTGATGCATCGTGTGTACGATCGGTATTCCGTTCTCATGGGCAAATCTGTAGCCAAGTGCCGCTCCCCAAAAATCGGATTGAACATGGACGATGTCAACCGGTGGTCGGTTTCGGAGGGCATAGGCGATCTGAGTCAAATGCGACTGTCGAGGCCACATCCACGTGTATTCCGCCACAGTAGGCACTGCAAACGAGGGCAAATCGATATACCGCTTGTCATCCACAGGTCCACTGCGTAGCGCTGGCGAAACGAAGGTTACGGTGTGCCCTGCGCGCTCGAGAAACTCGGCTTGCAGATTCACCGACACTTGTGCGCCACCGAGGGTGAAGGGGTGCTGTTCGCAGAAAATGAGCACGTGCATTGTGTCGTCAGTCTATAGAGCGTCCCTTCGCAGTTCCGTCGAATCGGCTTGTTCCAGACCGAGGTTTTCCCCTATTGTGGAGGTCGAATCAATGCCGATTCCGGACGGAGCAATAGGTGCCTTTTTCGATTGTCAACGCTCGGGTTTTCACAGGCGCCCCTTCAGCCCCATGGGCACACTCGGTTCGCATCTCGGACGGAATAATCACCGCTCTTGACCAAACGCCCGATTCCGGCGACGACGTGCTCGACGCCGGTGGCTCGTTGTTTTTGCCCTCGTTTGGAGATGGCCACGCCCATCCCGTTTTCGGTGGCTACGAATTTCTCGGCCCCCAATTGAAGGGTGTTGACGGGATTGATGGGTTGCTCGCGTCAGTGAAAGAGTTCGCGAATGCAAACCCAGATGCGGAGTGGATTGTCGGAGGCTCCTATGAATCATGGCTCGCCCCGAACGGTGAGTTCGACGCAGCGTGGCTCGATTCTGTTGTCCCTGATCGACCGATTGTGCTAAGGGCGACGGATTACCACACGGTGTGGTGCAATTCGAAAGCACTCGAGATTGCCGGGGTTACGGCAGACACCCCGGATCCTGAACTCGGATGGATTGTCCGGAGGCCAGACGGCAGCCCCATGGGAACGATGCGGGAATGGGATGCGGTCGACATGATTCTGAAACACGTTCCGGCTTTTTCGATGGACCAGCAGGTGCGCGCACTCGAATTGGCGTGTGCCGAATTCGCGCGACACGGCATCACCTGGGTTCAAGATGCGTGGGTCGATCCGCCGATGATCGCGGCTTACATTGAAGCGAACAAGCGCGGAACCCTGAATGTTCGGTTTAATCTCGCCCTGCGGGCTGATCCGCGCACCTGGCGAGACCAACTCGAATGGTTTGCCGATGCCCGCAGCGCGATTGGCGATTCTCTGATGCTGTCGTGTAACACGATCAAATTCTTTGCCGATGGGGTTATCGAAGGGGCCACCGCCGCGGTCGTCGATGGCTACGTGGGCGATCCTCACAATCACGGTATGCCCTGTTGGGACTGGGCAGAGCTAGGTGAATGTGTTGCTGCCATCGACGGGTTGGGATTCCAGGCGCACATTCACGCAATCGGTGACGAGGGTCTTACGGAAGCATTGAATGCAATCGAACACGCCCAACGTGTCAATGGCAAGGCGAGCCATCCACGGCCGGTCATTACCCACGTCCAGATGCTGAACCCGGCCGACATCACGCGATTTGCGTCACTCGGCGTGATTGCTAATTTCGAGGCTTTGTGGGCGTGCAACGACCCTCTCCAAAGTGAACTCACGGCACCACGCATCGGTCCAGAACGAGAGATGTGGCAATACCCGATTCGCTCAATCCTTGATGCGGGTGGTCGAATCTCGATGGGTTCTGATTGGCCGGTTTCAACGCAAAACCCACTGGAATGCATGGAGGTTGCCGTGACGCGCATGGTTCCTGGCGACTTGTCTATTGGGGCGTGGAATCCGAACGAGCGTATCTCATTGGAAGAAGCAATCGTCGCATACACCGCGGGTTGCGCCGTTCAAGCGGGTCGAGAAAAGTTGTGGGGGACACTCGAGGTGGGCAAAGTCGCGGATATCGTGCAGCTCAGCGCAGACATCTTCGAGATGGAACCAACATCTATTCACGATGTCACGGTCACCGCGCTCTGGCGCGATGGCGTCAAAATCTTCAGTCACAACGATGTGCACTGAACAACAAAGGAAAGAGAAAAACCATGAGCAGTAATCCTGCACAAGTTGAGAAACGATCCGTCGACTGGATCCCTCACAACGAACGATTCGGCAAAGCCCGAGACTTGGGCAACGTGTGGTTCGTTGGCAATGTCAATCTGACCGCAATGGCGACTGGTGTCGTTGCGCTCTCCATCGGCGGAAATGTCATCTGGACACTCATCGCGATCGTCCTCGGGTCACTCTTCGGTACCTTTTTCATGGCCTTCCACTCCGCCCAGGGTCCGCAGCTCGGACTTCCCCAGCTGATTCAGTCGCGCGCTCAGTTCGGCTATATTGGCGCCGCCATTACGGTCTGGATTTTTGCGTTGGTTAACTACTGGGCATACAACACGTCGGATGCAATCCTGTCGGGTGCCGCAATCAATCGCCTTCTTCCGGCGATCGACTCCAGCATCGGTTTCATTATCGCCGCGGTTGTTGCGACCGTAATCGCGGTGTTTGGTTACGCCCAAATTCACTGGATTAACCGCGTGTTGTTCATTCCGACTCTCGTGTTGTTGGTGATTCTGACGGCAGGTGTGGTCATGCGCGGGAGTTTTCCCCCTGATGCATTCGATCTGGGCACATTCAACCTCCCCGCGTTCATGACAGCGTTTGTCATCATCGCTGGATTCCAACTCGGATGGGCGCCGTACGTCTCTGACTACTCGCGTTACCTCCCCAGCAGCGTTGGTGTTCGTTCAACGTTCATCTGGACCTACGTTCCCTCGGCGTTAAGTGGCATCTGGGTCTTCGGCCTCGGCGCACTTGCGTCGGGTCCCGACGGAACCCTGTCCCCCATCGACGCATTCGCGACAGTCGGAGACACAATCTTCCCTGGATTTGGAAACGTTGCCGTATTGCTCACGCTGATTGGACTGCTCGCAGTGATGGGAATCAACGCATATGGAGGAAGCCTCGCGATGATTTCAATCATCGACTCGTTCATCCCTGTGAAGCCGACCAAGACGCTCCGCATCATTACGTTGGTTGTGATGGGTGTTGCGGTGTGGTTGACGGCTGCCGTCGTTGGGGAAGCGTCCTTCAATGTTTTCTACAGCAACGCTCTCGTGTTCCTCGCTTACCTCTTCACTCCCTGGACCGCAATCAATCTCGTGGACTACTTCTACGTTCGAAAGGGTACCTACGTCATCAAGGACCTTTTCCGCGCAGGTGGAATTTACGGTCGTTGGGGATGGCGCGGTAACCTCGCGTACCTCATCGGCTTCCTGACCATGATCCCGTTCTTCGTCACGGTCCCCTTCACGGGGTCAATCGCGGCGTCGCTCGGAGGCGTTGATTACTCGCTGTTCATCGGTCTGCCCGTATCGGCAATCGTGTACCTCATCTTGGCGCGCGGTATTGACCTGAAGAAGGAAGCTGAACTCGCTAAGGCCGAAGGAAGCTTGTCGGCCAAGCACTAGTGAAACATCGAATCGCCGTTGCACAGGCACATCCTCAGATTGGGGATGTGCCTGTCAACGTTGCGTCGATTCGGCGGCTCGCAACGCAGGCTAAAGATTCAGGAGCGGAAATGGTTGTGTTTCCGGAACTTGCCACCACCGGCTATGGCTTTCGTGACGCTGCCGAACTCTCCCTTGCGCTTTCCGACGGAACCGGGTTGGATCGAATCGCTACCCTGTCGGACGAACTTGAAATTGTCATAGTGACCGGGTATGCCGAGATTCAAAACGGCAAAGCGTTAAACAAAGCGGCGTTGTTTTCAGGCGGGAAACTCATCGCTGATTATGTGAAGACCCATTTATGGAACACGGAGAAGGAACTTTTTGTGGAAGGCGCGTCCCTTCCTCCCGTCGTCGATACGCCAATCGGGCGCGTTGCGCTCGCAATCTGTTACGACCTTGAATTTCCAGAGCTGCTTCGACACTGTGCACTCGAAGGCGCGGACGTCGTTGCGGCCCCGACAAATTGGCCCGCCGGCTTCGAAGCGCCCAGCCACTACGGACCGTTTAACGGAGAGCTCTTGCGCGCAATGGCCGGCGCAAGCACCAACCGGTTCTATGTCGCGATTGCCTGCCGAACCGGCTTAGAGCGTGGCGTCGACTGGGTAGACAACTCGTGCGTGATTGATCCTGACGGCTATCCCATCACGCCACTTTTCCGTGGTGAAGGTGTCGAAGTGGCCGACATTGAAACCGACCTATCTCGGTTGAAGGACATCAGTCCGCGCAACAACGTTCTCGGCGACCGACGACGAGACCTTTACTGACGTCAACTCGTTCCAGCGCAACGCCAGGTTGCATTGCATGGCACGATGGACTCACGGCTCACTAGGAGAATCATGGCAAACGGTATACCGACTATTCACGAGGCCGACGCAGCGTCGATAACGTTGCCTGTCGCCTCGTCCAAGCCGACCAGCCTGACCGGACAAACTGAGTCATCGCTCACGTTGTGGGAATCCTCCGATGGACACGTCCAGTTGGGAGTGTGGGAGTGCTCACCCGGCACATTCACGGCAACACGAGACGGTTATGACGAGGTAGCACAGATATTGTTTGGGATGGCGACAATTACGACCGATGAGGGCCAAACCTGCGAACTCGGGTCTGGAAGCGTTTTCGTCACGCCATCGGGTTGGTCGGGAACCTGGACGATTCATGAGACGATTCGCAAGACGTACGTCATACGAACCATCTCGTCGCACTAACGAATCGCCGGACAATCCGTTGCGCCGACCAGTTTGCGTTCTCCGCTTTACTCAACCCACTTGTTCGGAATCGGTATGCTCGAACCATGCGATATTTGGTTACGGGTGGAGGCGGTTTTCTCGGCTCGCATCTCTGTGAACGCCTCCTCCAATCCGGGCATTCCGTCATCGCGCTGGATGATTTTTCGACCGGGTCACGTGACAATGTGCGAGACCTTGGAACGCTCGGTGATTTCGAAATTCTCGAATGGGACGTCGCGACGCCTTTTGATGTTGAGGTCGATGGAATCTTCAACCTCGCATGTCCCGCTTCACCAATTCAGTATCAGCGATTTCCGACTCGAACGACCAAGACCTCGGTTCTGGGCGCGATTAATTCGTTAGAACTTGCCAAGAAACTGGATATTCCCGTGCTTCAGGCATCTACCTCGGAAGTTTATGGCGACCCGCGCGAGTCTCCACAATCGGAAGGGTATTGGGGAAACGTGAATCCAATCGGCATCAGAGCTTGTTACGACGAAGGCAAACGTGTAGCGGAAACCTTGTTTGTCGACTATTTCAGAGAGTTCTCGGTTGATATTCGAATTGCACGTATTTTTAATACGTACGGGCCACGAATGGCGTTAGATGACGGTCGGGTAGTTCCTCAGTTGATCACGCAAGCGCTGCGTGGAGACCCGCTCACCATTTATGGCGATGGAGAACAAGTGCGCAGCTTTTGCTACGTGGATGACCTAATCTCGGGATTCATCGCCCTGTTTTTGCAATCCGGGGAGCACCGTCCAGTAAACCTAGGAAACCCTCAACCGATAACGATGGTCGCACTTGCGGCCGAAATCATTCACCTGACAGAATCGACGAGCGAAGTTTCCTACCTGCCCTTGCCTGAGGATGATCCGTTGATTAGGGAGCCCGACATTAGCCGCGCTGAAGAGGTTCTCAATTGGAGTCCTCACACGGGGCGCACCGACGGGCTGGCGGCCACGATTGCTGATATTCGACAGCGAATTTAAGACAATGATTACGTCTGCCGCATCACGCGCGGTCGACGACATAATCGACAATCTCATTCAGCATCTGCGGTGAGAGGGTGGCATGTCTTTCGTCAAGGTAGAAAGCTCGATACTCGCGACCTAAACTTTCAGCGAGGATACGGAAATGCATTTTAGGTTTTGTGGTGTCTTTCAATTCAACCAACGGGGCGTCTTCCTGCAAGAAAATCGATTGCAAGAGCCCCGCGCCATGTTGTCCGATCAACACTGTTGTGCGGCTAATCGCCTCCATTTGGTCCGCCGGCGACATCTCGGCAAAGTCCACAAGATTTACTGGCTTTCTTTCGGAAATCATTTGTGAAAGTTTGTCAAGATTGCTAATCGAACGCCGAATTGAGCCACCACCGGCTTTTTCAGCGCTGCCATTGAGGTAATACGCTGGGGGCAGACCTCGATCCAACACTGTCACCGTGTCGCACGTTGTGCCCCCCGGAACAAACTTTTCGCGAAATGCAGTCACGACGTCGCGGAAGCGAGTGACGTCGATCAACAGTCCCTTGCTATCTGCGAACGTGTCCATTTGAATGTACCGGTCCCAAAATCGCCATGCAGGAGCGGTTCGAAACTTTTCGCGAGACATGATTGTGAACGCATCAGGGCCAAATACAAAATCAAACCAGACGTTCATTGGCCCACAATCGCGCACGATGTATCCCTTCCCTACGACGCCGTCCGTCAGTTCCTTTTCGAAAAGGGGTAGGAGGTATTGAACAACGAAGTGGTAAAAGTGCTCAACGCTCGGTGCCGGTCCCGGCTTCAGGTACGTGACCATCGAAGGTGCCTCTCTCCATGGTGCGATAGGTGTCTAGTAGGGCGAGCGGGGCTTGAACCCGCGACCGACGGATTATGAGTCCGCTGCTCTAACCAGCTGAGCTATCGCCCCGAGAACTCCAGCCTACCGAGAGGGATTACGAGCCGCGGTATATCTGCTCGAAACGGTCAAGAGTCGTAGAGATATCGTGGTCGGCCACAATCGCAAGTGACTCGCGTTGGTAGGCGCGATACTCACTGTCAGAACTATTGAGAATACGTGCAATGGAGTCGGCAAGTCCTGAGATGTCCCTGGGTTCATAAAGATAACCGTTGTCGCCGTCGTGCACCAGGTGCGGAAGTGCCATCGCGTTTGCTGCAACTATGGGTAGTCCGCTCGCCATAGCCTCCATCGTCGCGATTGATTGCAATTCGGCAATAGACGGCATCACAAACACGGCCGCCTCGGACAGGAGCGTTCGCAGTGTTGGTTCGTCGACGTGCCCTCGGAATGAGACGCGGTCCGAGATTCCGTTGTCCCGCGCAATCTTTTCGAGCCGTCCCTGGTCGTCGCCAGAACCCGCGATGACAACACGCAGAGTACCCTTCGGGAATCGCGCAAGGGCGTACATCAATTCTTCGATTCGCTTTTCCTGTTCAACCCGACCGAGGAAGATCGCGTAGGGATCTTTCCGCTTCCCCAAAACCGGGCGATAGTTCGAGATATCGAGCCCACACGAAATCGCGTGAACGTCGGATCGATGAACGGCTCGTTCCAAGTACTCGGCCGCCTTTCGCGTCGGCGTTGTCGCTTCATCGACCATGGCATAGGTCTTCATCGCGACTTTCCATAGCGCGCGGGTCAGCCAGTCGACGCCAAATTGAGGCAGGGGTAGGAACTGAGCGGTGTTCTCAGGCATGAAGTGGTTAGTGGCGATCACTCGGATGCCCTTGTCGTGTGCTTCACGGACCAAACCCCACCCAACGTTGATGTGCGACTGGATGTGGACCACGTCGGGTTTCACCTCATCCAGAATCGCACGGGTGTCGGGGCGAACCTCCCAGGGCAAGGCAAAACGCGCCCACGGATGATTGAACCACTTCCAGGACCGGAGTCGGTAAACCTCGAGGTCCACTCCGTCGTGATTTTCGACACGTAGACCGAATTTGTCGTCCGGTGATGGTGCAACAATCACCACGCGATGTCCACGCCTCACTAACCCGACCGCGAGGCGCTCAGCAAATTTCGCCGCGCCGTTCACATCTGGTGGAAAAGTGTCCGCGCCGATGAGGATCGTCAGTCGTTTGTCCACCATAACTATCGCTTTGGCTATCGCAGGGTTTGGGGGTGGTGGCGCGCGAGCAGGACAACGCCGATGACGG
>WLFX01000039.1 GCA_009703545.1 Actinomycetota bacterium | reverse complement strand
TGAGAGGAATCACCCTGTGAAGAACATCACATCGCGTGCCTGGACTGGGCTCGCACTTGCGAGCGCAGCCGCGGTCATCCTGACCGGTTGTGCCGCAGCACCCACCGAAACCGCAGCACCCGAACCGACGGTCGACTATCTCGCATGCGCCGTTTCGGATGAAGGCTCGTGGAACGACAAGTCGTTCAACCAGTCGGTTTATGAAGGTCTCCAGAAGTCAGAAGCTGAGCTCGGAGTTCAGATCGCGGACGCAGAATCGGCAACACCCGATGACTTCGCGCCGAACCTTCAGGCCATGATTGACCAGGGCTGCGACATCACGATCGCCGTCGGATTCAACCTTGTCGATGCAGTCAACGCTGCTGCTGAAGCAAACCCTGACATGAACTTCGTCACGATTGACGGATGGTCGAACGGTGCAACGAACCTCAAGCCCGTCAACTACGCCATGAACCAGTCGTCGTACCTCGCCGGCTACCTCGCGGCAGCTCAGTCGACGACCAAGGTTGTTGGTACCTACGGTGGAATGCAGATTCCTGCCGTCACCGACTTCATGACCGGTTTCTACTACGGCGCTATGGCGTGGGGAACCGACAACTCGGCAGATGTCACCGTCGTTGGTTGGGACCCTGCAACCGAGACCGGTGACTTCATCGGTGACTTCACCCCCAACTCGGGAACCTCGAAGACCATTGCTGCTGGCCAGATTGAAGCCGGCGCTGATGTCCTCTTCCCCGTTGGCGGCGACCAGTTCGGTGCAGCTTCCGAAGCCATCACCGAAGCCGGCATCGACGGACGCATGATTGGTGTCGACAAGGACATCGCGAACACCTCGCCTGAGTATGCAGAATGGATACTCACTTCGGCCGAGAAGCGCATGACCCTCGCAGTATTCGACATCATCAAGGCGATCGCGATTGACGGCGGCGCCTTCACGGGTGACGTTTATCTCGGAACGCTCGAAAACGGTGGAACGGCACTGTCGGCAATCACCAACTACTCCGGTGCAACCGCACAGGCTGACGTTGAAGCCAAGCTGGCAGAACTTCAGGCCGGCATCATCGACGGGTCAATCAACCCGCTCGGTTAGGCTGTACAAAGCTACAGTCGGGGGTCGTCGAGACACTGTCTCGGCGGCCCCTGTCCCATTCTCTTCAAGGATGAATAGATGAAACTCGAACTCCGTGGAATCACTAAACGATTCGGATCGCTCGTCGCCAACGACCACATCAATCTCGTGGTCAATTCCGGCGAGATTCATGCGCTTTTGGGAGAAAACGGAGCGGGTAAATCGACGCTCATGAACGTCCTCTACGGTCTCTACACGGCCGATGAAGGGGACATTCTGCTCGACGGTGTGGTTCAGAAGTTCAAAGGACCCGGCGACGCCATGGCGGCCGGTATTGGAATGGTCCACCAACACTTCATGTTGATTCCGGTCTTCACTGTCGCAGAGAATGTCGTGCTCGGTCATGAGCCCACGGGGATCCTCGATACGCTCGACATCGACACAGCGCGCAAACGTGTTCGCGAGATTTCCGATCGTTTCGGTTTTGAAATTGACCCCGACGCACTTGTCGAAGACCTGCCCGTCGGCTCACAACAACGTGTAGAGATCATCAAAGCGCTCGCGCGGGACGCCAAGGTTCTTGTGTTGGACGAACCCACCGCCGTGCTGACCCCGCAGGAAACCGATGAACTTATGGGGATCATGAAGGGCCTCGCCAAGGCCGGTACTTCAATTGTTTTCATCACTCACAAGCTGCGCGAAGTGCAGGCTGTCGCCGACCGCATCACGGTCATTCGCCTCGGTGCGGTTGTGGGAGAAGCGAAACCCACGGACTCCGCTGCGACCCTCGCGACCATGATGGTCGGTCGTGCGGTTGATCTGTCGGTTTCCAAAAAGGAGCCGAAACGAGGCGAGACTGGACTTTCCGTCGCAGGACTCACCGTGATTGGTGACCGCAACAACAAGGTCGTGGACGACGTCTCGTTCGAAGTTCACGCAGGAGAAGTTTTGGCGATCGCGGGTGTGCAGGGAAACGGTCAAACCGAACTCGCCGAAGCGCTCGTTGGCTTACGAACACCGAGTGCAGGGTCGATCCACCTCGGAAAAATGGACATTACCCATTCCAGCGTGCGCGACGTGATCGACGCCGGTGTCGGCTATATTCCTGAAGACCGCTCCAAAGACGGTCTCGTCGGGGACTTCACGATTGCTGAAAACTTCATGATCAACCGCTCGTACGGCCCGCCCTTCGCCAAAGGTCTCAATATTGACTTTGGCAATCGTGAGCGCATTGCTTCGCAACTTATCGGCGACTATGACGTTCGCACGCCGTCACAAGTCACGCTTGCAAAGAACCTCAGTGGCGGAAATCAACAAAAGGTGGTGGTCGCTCGAGAACTCAGCCGCGACCTCAACCTGTTGATTGCGTCACAACCAACGCGCGGAGTCGACGTTGGCTCGATTGAGTTTATCCACGAGCGCATCATCGCCACGCGTGATGCCGGCAAGCCCGTGGTCATTGTGTCAACCGAATTGGATGAAGTCACGTCTCTCGCGGATCGAATTGCCGTGATGTACCGCGGACGCATCGTGGGAATTGTTGATGCGAAGACGTCACGAGAGACACTGGGACGCATGATGGCGGGAGCAACGGTATGAGCGACGTCACAGAAACTCCGGTTGAGCGCCGCGGTGTCGCCGTGGTTCGAGAAATCATGTCCGGAGGTTCAACGCGCGCCATATTGTCTGTGGTTGCTGGTTTCGTCATCGGCGCAATATTTATGGTGTTCTCTAGCGAAGAATTCCTCGCTGCGGCACAATACTTGACCTCCCGCCCAACCGACGCGCTCAGCGCTGCCTGGACGGCGATTGCGGAAGGGTACTCAGCGTTGTTCCGCGGTTCGATCTACAACTACAAGGCGGACGATTTTGTCGCTGCAATTCGACCGATGACCGAGACACTTCGTTTTGCTGGGCCGCTTATCGCCTCGGGACTCGGGATTGCACTCGCGTTCCGTGTCGGGCTGTTCAACATCGGCGCGAGTGGACAGTTGCTGTTCGGCGCCCTGTGGGCGACCTGGATTTCAACGCGCGTATCGCTTCCCGGGGGAGTTCACCTTGTCGTCGCTGTACTCGTCGCCATTTTAGGTGCGGCTGCGTACGGCGCTGTCGTTGGCTTTCTCAAGGCTCGAACGGGTGCTCACGAAGTGATTGTGACCATCATGCTCAACTACATCGCGGCGGGAATTCTCACGTTCTTCTTCCGCACCCCGGAACTTCTTCGCGAAGTAGATGGAGGGGGAACGCCCAAATCGGATGCTCCAGCGTTAACGGCGCAGTTACCGCTGCTCCTCGGCTCGGAATTCACGTTGCACGCCGGATTCATTCTCGCGATTGTGGGAGTGTTCGTTTACTGGTGGCTCATGGAACGTTCGACCCTCGGATTCCGCTTCCGAATGGTCGGCCACAATGCCGATGCCGCGCGCACGGCGGGGATTAATGTCGAGCGGACTTTTGTTGTTGCCATGGCCGTCTCGGGTGCATTTGTGGGATTGGCCGCCGCTAATCAAGCACTCGGGGTTCAAGCCGGACTCACTCCCGACCTCGACGGAAGCATCGGATTTGACGCCATCACGGTTGCTCTGCTGGGGTCATCCACGGCACCCGGGGTGTTACTCGCGGGCCTGCTGTTCGGTGCGTTCAAGGCCGGGGCGCCGCAAATGCAGGTCATCGGGCTTTCTCCCGAGATCACCGGAGTGGTTCAAGGTTTCATTGTTTTGTTCATCGCGGCACCGCCCCTTGTTCGCGCGATATTCCGATTGCCCCCGCCACAAAAGACCACAGTGATCGCGGACTGGTGGCACAAACTGACCACGAAAGGTGATGCGAAATGAGCACCGTCGTGACTCCCGGCTTGTTTTCACAAGTAGACGTATCTGTCTCCAAGAAGACGCCGTACCTGATGGCCGCGTTCGCAGTGTTCGTTCTGGTGGCGTTCGGTTTCGTCGGCAAAACCGACATCGTCGCTTTCCAGTGGTCCAAACAAGACGACCTGATCCATCTTCCGGACTTTCTGGTGGCGTCGAACGTTGTCGGTCTCATTCTCGGCACGACACTCGTGGCGATAGCCGTGGCCTCATTTGTGCTCGCGCAAGGCAAACGGGTGACACCGTTGTGGCTCACCCTGATTTTCGGAATGCTCGCGGTGGTCGCTCTGTTGGCGTGGTTGGCTGCCGGAAACACTCTTCCCTTCGCGTTCATTCTCGGTAACGCCGTCGTTCTCGCCGTTCCTCTCGCCCTTGGCGCGATGGGCGGAATCATGTCTGAGCGTGTCGGCGTCGTCAATATCGCGATCGAAGGACAACTTCTCACGGGCGCATTCCTCGCCGCAGTGGTTGGCTCACTTACCGACAACCTGTATCTGGGGCTTGCCGTCGCGATGATCGGAGCCGCGCTGCTCTCTACGGTCCTCGCGGTGTTTGCGATTCAATACCTGGTCGACCAGATCATCGTCGGTGTGGTGCTCAACGTGCTCGTCTTGGGAATCACCAACTTCTTGTACGCCCAGTGGCTTTCCAGCGACGGACAAAACTCGAATTTCCCTGGGACCTTTCCCATAATCCCTATCCCGGGATTATCGGCAATTCCCATCATTGGGCCTGCACTATTCGAGGCTCGAATCACGACCTATCTCGCCTACCTGATCATCCCAACCTTGTGGTTCATCTTGTTCAAGACCCGCTTGGGACTTCGGGCACGTGCGGTCGGCGAGCACCCGCTCGCGGCTGACACCGTCGGAATCAACGTGGCACGCACGCGTTTTTGGTGGGTGACGATTGGTGGTTTGGTCGCAGGGCTCGGCGGGGCTGCACTGACGATTGGCGCCGTTGGCGCGTTTGGCCGGAACATGTCGGGCGGACAGGGCTTTATCGCGCTGGCTGTCGTTATCCTCGGTCGATGGCACCCGCTCTCGGCGGCTGCTGCCGCGCTGTTGTTCGGATTCTCTATCGTGTTGCGTATTTGGGCGAATCAGGTCAGTCCTGGTATCCCCACCGACTTCATCACAATCGTCCCGTATGTTGTAACACTCATCGCCGTTGTCGGATTTGTGGGTCGTGTACGGGCGCCCGCAGCGGACGGCCAACCATATATCAAGGGGTAACGGTGTCGGAAATCAACTGGGACGCACTTCGTATCGCGGCAAATGACGCGATGGGAAAGGCCTATGCACCGTATTCCAACTTCCCCGTTGGCGCGGCGGCACTTGTCGACGATGGGCGAATCGTCAGCGGCTGTAACGTCGAAAATGCGAGCTACGGGGTTGGCCTCTGCGCCGAGTGTGCGCTCGTCAGTGCACTGACCATGTCGGGCGGCGGCAAACTCGTGGCATTCACGTGTGTCGACGGTCACGGTGATGTTCTCATGCCGTGCGGTCGATGCCGTCAGTTGTTGTTCGAGCACTCCGCCCCGGGAATGATCCTCGAAACCGTTTCGGGAATGCGAACGATTGATCAGGTCTTGCCTGACGCCTTCGGCCCGCGAGAACTCGACGCTTATTCCCTGATCGACCCCGCTTCGGGAACAACCTGTGAAGGATGCGAATGACCACCATCGAGCCGTTTGATGCGGTTGATCTCATCAAGATAAAGCGCGACGGCGGCGAATTGACGGCCGCGCAAATCGGGTGGCTCATCGATGCCTACACTCGGGGATACGTGGCCGATGAACAAATGTCGGCTATGACGATGGCGATTTTTCTGCGTGGAATGGTGTCCACTGAAATCAACGACCTCACGGCCGCCATGGTCAATTCGGGGGAGCGCCTCGATTTCTCTGGGTTATCCAAAATCACAACCGACAAACACTCGACGGGTGGGGTCGGTGACAAAATCACGCTTCCGCTGGCACCATTGGTTGCGAGTTTCGGGCTTGCGGTGCCGCAACTGTCGGGCCGCGGACTCGGTCACACGGGTGGAACTCTGGATAAGTTCGAGAGTATCCCCGGGTGGCGCGCTGACCTGACGAACGCCGAGATGTTGGCGCAACTTGAATCCGTTGGTGCCGTTGTGTGCGCTGCCGGATCCGGGCTTGCTCCCGCCGACCGCAAGTTGTATGCCCTCCGAGACATCACGGGGACAGTCGAAGCAATCCCCCTCATCGCGTCAAGCATCATGAGCAAAAAACTCGCCGAGGGTACCTCGTCGCTGGTTCTCGATGTGAAGTTCGGCAACGGTGCTTTCATGAGCGAATTTGCGCGGGCGAAGGAACTCGCCAACGTCCTGGTGCGCATCGGCAATGATGCAGGTGTTGCAACCAGGGCAGTTCTGACCAACATGAACACCCCGCTCGGACTCGCGATCGGAAACGCGAATGAGGTGCGGGAATCGGTCGAGGTGCTCGCTGGCGGTGGCCCTTCCGACGTTATAGAAATCACAGCTACTCTTGCCGAGCACATGCTCGAACTTGCAGGTATGACCGGGGTCGATGTTCGTGCCAATCTCGCCAACGGCAAGGCGATGGATTCATGGCGTGCGATGGTCAGCGCTCAGGGCGGGAAGCCAGATGCCGCTCTACCCGCCGCCTCGGAAACCCATGTCGTGACCGCCGGTCGCGACGGCGTCGTATCGCACATGGATGCTCTTCCCTTCGGAATTGCCGCGTGGCGGCTGGGGGCGGGCCGAGCACGCAAGGAAGATCCCGTCATTCACGCGGCGGGGATTGACCTCGCCGTCAAGCCTGGTGCGTCGGTGAAAAAAGGCGACGTTGTCTTTACCCTGTCCGCGAACGATTCCGCGCGTTTCGATCGCGCGCTCGAGGCCTTAGAGGGAGCTTGGGAAATTGGCGATTCCGTCGTTGATCACGGCCCGCTCATCGCCGAGGTCATAACCGGATGAGCCGCATCGGACTTCCCCAGGTAACACCGGGTGACAGAACCACCCACGTGTTCCCGGGGTCGGACGTCACCGTCGAATCGCTTCCCAAGATCTCGTTGCACGATCACCTCGATGGCGGGCTTCGGCCATCGACCATTGTCGAACTGGCGGCAACCGGAGCCATCGAAATTCCCCGCACTACTCCCAATGAACTGAATGAGTGGGTTCGGGCAAACGCAGACTCAGGGAACCTCGTCGATTACCTCGCCACGTTCTCGGTAACCCTGTCCGTCATGCAAACGGCAGCGAATCTCGAACGAATCGCGCACGAGTTTGTCGAGGATCTCATTGCGGACGGTGTTGTCTACGGTGAGGTCCGATGGGCGCCGGAACTTCACCTCGAGCAAGGGCTTGACATGCGTGACGCGATCGACGCGGTCCAGCGCGGAATCGAAGCGGCCGTCGCCGAAAGTCGTGTGGACGGTCGAGTGGCCCACGTCGGACAATTACTGTGTGCGATGCGCCAGAACGACCGCGCCGACGAGGTTGCCGACCTTGCAATCGAGTATCGCGGTCGCGGTGTAGTTGGATTCGACATTGCAGGCCCCGAGGCTGGATTTCCGGTGTCGAGACTAGCCTCGGCATTTGCGAAACTGGATGCAGCCTGGGTTCCCCGAACGGTGCACGCGGGGGAAGCCGACGGACTTCTCAGCATCGAAGGCGCGCTCATTGACGGGCGCGCTTTGCGTTTGGGGCATGGGGTTCGAATCACGGATGACCTGTCCATTGAGATCGACGGTGCGGCGACCCACGTCACGCTCGGCTCGCTCGCTGAGTGGGTTCGCGACCGCCGAATCGCGCTCGAAATCTGCCCGACCTCCAACGTCCACACGAATGCGTTTAGCCGTTTCGGCTCGACAATCACCGAACACCCGTTCGAGATGCTCTATCAACTCGGGTTTGCCGTGACCGTCAACACCGACAATCGCCTGATGAGTGGCACGAGTTTGTCCCGCGAAATCGCCAACCTTGCCGACTCCTTCGGCTACGACCTTGACGACGTGTTG
>WLFX01000038.1 GCA_009703545.1 Actinomycetota bacterium | reverse complement strand
CAGGTCACACCGAACATCCGTTTTCCGACCACGGACAAGGAGTCGCGCGCGGTGACGAGATAACCGGCAAAGAAGAGCGCTAGAGCGATTTTGCCGATTTCACCTGGCTGGAAGGTGACGAAACCGAGGTTGACCCACAATCGTGCGCCATTGATAGTTGTACCAATGAAAGGGACGAGCGGGAGCATCAGAAGGCCGACACCGACGAGCATCCACAGATAGCGATAGCGCTGCAGCACTCGGTGGTTTCGAACAACGACGATGACGACGATGGCCACGACAATGGCGATCGCGGTCCACACCATCTGCCGAGTTGCGTTGGCCTGCCATCCCGTCAGTCCAGCGGAAATGTCAAGGCGGTGGATCATCGCAATCCCAAGCCCATTGAGAAGCGTCACGATGGGCAAGATGAGCGGGTCGGCATCGCGAGCGACGAATCGTTGCGCGATGTGCATGGCGAGCACAATTGCGCCCAGTCCCAGGGTCAGCCCGATGATGGGCGTATCGAGTTTTCCTGTCGCACCGAGGTCGACGAGAGCGAGCGCGGCTGACGTCACAATCATTGCAAAAATGATGAGGGTTGCCTCGAGATTGCGCAACTTGGTGGGCACTTTGAGACGCAGCATCAGCTGTTCGGTAATTGTCGAATACTCTGTGCTATTTGGACTGAGAGACATACTCAATCCTTTCCACGACAAGCAGAGCTTGTTTCAGGCTTAACACGGGGATGGTGAGGTCGACAGACGTTCGGACGAATTGAGATAGCGACGACAAGGGAATATTCGTGTCGCGCACGACCGTGTTCAATGGGATTGACCCTAAGTCGGCGTTGACGCCACGGTAGATCACGACGCTGTCCTGGTCGGATCCGACGAAGAACTGCGATTGGGTCCAGACGTAACCGTAGATGCCTCCAAGCCCAAGGAGCGCAAGTGCACTGGTGAGATAAATAGTCCATCGCATTCGGCGTTTCGCTGCGCGCCGTTTGTCCTCGGCAATCAGTGTGTCGAGATAGTCCGCCGTTTCGAAATGTTCCTCTTCCTCCAAGACCGCACCGGGATAAAAGATTCGCGACGCAATTTTTGGAAGTCGCTGAGTTATCGTGTCAAAGATGAGGGGTTGTGACGCTGCTCCGACGAGCATTGGTTTCGCTGTCGCACTCATATTGGTCTCGTTAACGCCTGCGATCACCACCGTCACGTTGTCGGGTGCGCCGCGCTCGAGAGCAAGGTTGATGAGTTTGCTGGCGGCCTTGGAAGCATCGGGTTCGGATTTCAGAACGCTGGCGATGGCATTTTCGCTGACATAGCCACACAAACCGTCCGAGCACAGCATCCATCGATCGCCGGGTTCAGTGTCGAGGACTGCGGTGTCGACCTCAACACTCCCCTCGACATCTCCCAACACCCGCATGAGAACATTGCGGCGAGGGTGCACTAGCGCTTCTTCCGGCGTAATGCGGCCTGTTTCCACGAGTTTTTGAACAAACGTGTGGTCAGTTGTGATTTGTTCGAGAACACCATTACGCAAGCGGTAGATTCGCGAATCTCCAATATGTGCGATGACCACCTGGTGATTGTGGCGAAGAAGTGCGCTTACCGTTGTTCCCATACCCGAGAGATCGGGGTGTTCTCGAACCGCCTCGATCAGTTCGGCGGCACTATTCTTCACCGATTCCACGAGTCGTTGCTGGGCGATTTCGACCGATTCAAATCGCTCATCTGCCACCGCAGTGACGGCCTGCGTCGCGAGCGAACTGGCAACGTCACCACCTGCGTGCCCACCCATCCCATCGGCAACGAGGAAAAGGTGCGTGCCGGCATATCCCGAATCCTGATTGCTTGCTCGGACTCGTCCGATGTGACTGCTCGCCACCGAAAGGACGCGCGCGTCCACTATGGCCTCAGTTCAAAAATTGTCGAGCCGACGGACACGGGCGTATACATCGGAACGGGAGTGGGGACGCTGACTCGCTGGTTATCGACAAATGTGCCATTGGTTGAACCCAGGTCTTGGATGACCCAGTCGCCGTTCCACAATTGCAAGCGCGCGTGGTTAGTCGAGGTGTATTCGTCGCGAATAACGAGACCCGATTGTGCGCTGCGACCGATCGTAAGTTTGTCTGACTCGAGTGGGATTTCAAGCCCCTCACGGGCACCCGCGACGATCACAAGTTTTTGTGCCGGGTTTGATGTCGATGTGGTCGCGACTGGTGGAAGGAATGACAATGACTCGGCGCCGGGGTTATGGGTGATGTCTCCTTGCGGGCGGTCGCCTCGGCGAACATAGTGGCGGAACAGATCACTGCGCAACGCGAACATGATGGCGAAGACGAAAACCCACATCAAACCAAGGAATCCGAACCGGAGCACGAAAAGAGTTAGCTCACTCATGCCGAAACCCCCGGAAGAATTCGGAAGACCAGTTGTGTTCCACCAATGAGAATGACGTCACCTTGATCGAGCGGTGAAGACGTCACTCGAGTTCCGTTGAGCTTTGTTCCATTTGTCGACTTCATGTCTTCCAGACCAGCAATTGTGCCGCTCCACAGGATTCGAGCGTGGTGGCGCGATGCACCGCTGTCGTTGAGGATCACTGTTGCCGTCGAACCTCGGCCAATAATGATTTCTGGGCCAGTGAGGTGAACCGTTTCGCCGTTAATCTCGAGAGCGGGATGCCATTCAGACACCGCGTCGAGAGCTTGCGACGCGACTTTGATTACCCCGCGCGTGATATCCGACGCGGCGACAATCGTGATGGACACGGGAGCGGTAAAGCTATAGCGCTGGCGGGTCGCGTAGGCACGGACTCCATCGGTCAATTCACCAATCAGTACTGCGCCGTGAGCGTTGAGTGGCTCAAAGTCCTCTGAATTGAGGCCCACGGTATAGGCGTGAGGAGCGAGGATACGATCACGCTGGACGACGACCGCGTGTGAATCAATTTCTCGCTTCAGTGCCGCGATGATCTCAATTGGCTGAACGCCACCCCGAAACGACTTGGCGAAAGCGCCGCTGACGAGTCGCTCAAGACCACGTTCAACGTTGTCCAATAAGCCCACGGTTCCCCCTCCACGGTCGCCCCAATTCTAACCGTGGTGGGTGTCACGCCCCTGCATCTCGCTGGATTGGCTGGCGCTCGCCGTGATAGCCTTGACGGGCACGTCTCTGGACGCGCGCAAGTGGCGGAATGGCAGACGCGCTGGCTTCAGGTGCCAGTGTCCGTAAGGGCGTAGGGGTTCAAGTCCCCTCTTGCGCACCACCGATTTTCTTTGTTTTCTCTCATTACGGAATAAAGCGGAGTTGGCCGTGGTTTCACGTTGTAGTGAAAGGATAACCACATGAGTACAACTGATTTCGGGGTCACCGGGTTGACTTGTAACCATTGCGTGATGACAGTGTCACGAGCAGCAGCGCTCGTCCCTGGGGTAACGGGAGTCAGCATCGATCTCGTGGCAAACGGTCAGTCGACTCTGCACGTTGAGAGCGAAGCAAACGTTGACGTTGCCGCCCTGGAAAAGGCCATCGACGGCGCTGGCTACGAACTCGTTCGCTAATGACCACGACACACGTCGACCTCGCACTAGAGGGAATGACGTGCGCGACCTGCGCCGGGCGAATTGAAGGCGCACTGGCAACAGTTCCCGGCGTCACGGCCACGGTGAACTTCGCGACCGAGCGCGCGTCTGTTGACATTGATGGTGTGACGGATGCGACTGACCTCATTGCAGTTATCACCAAGGTCGGATATGGCGCCCACGTTATCGATCGCGAGCAGCGTGAAACGGAACCGCCCACGGACCCAGTGCTGACGGCGCGGGTCATCGTCTCGCTTGCCCTCGCGATACCGGTATTTCTCGTCTCAATGATTCCCGCCTGGCAATTCGACGGATTCCAGTGGGTTGCCGCCGCCCTCGCGACCCCGGTCGTGACCTGGGGGGCGTGGCCGTTCCACCGAGCCGCCGTGCGTAACGCGCGCCATGGTGCAACCACGATGGACACCCTCGTTTCACTTGGCGTTGCGGTTGCATACGTGTGGTCGATCTATGCGCTGTTCTTCACCATGGCGGGCACGATTGGAATGCGCATGGACATGGTGCTGTTTGGCTACAGCCCTCATTCCCTTTATTTTGAGTCCGCCGCTGTGGTCACCGCGTTTGTTTTGCTCGGACGCTTGTTGGAATCGCGCTCTAAGCGCGCGGCAAAGATATCGCTCACTGCTCTTCTCAACACTGCCGCCAAGCAGGCGTTTCTGCTCGTTGACGGACGTGAGGTTTCGGTGCCAGCTGGTGCTCTTCAGAAAGGCGATACATTTGTCGTTCTGGCCGGCGGGATCGTGCCGACGGATGGTCGAATCGTCGAGGGACAGTCTGCGATTGATGCGAGTGCTGTGACGGGCGAAAGTGTGCCTATTGCCGTCGGCCCTGGTTCGACACTCATCGGGGGAACGATCAATGCGGGGGGGCGATTAGTGGTCGACGCCACCGCGGTGGGTGCCGGAACTGAACTTGCTCGGCTCACCCGAATGGTCGAAGAAGCCCAAGCGGGTAAAGCTCCCGTCCAAAAACTGGTTGACCGAATCTCGGCGGTGTTCGTTCCTCTCGTCATCGTGATTGCCGCGGCCGGTGGAATTGTGTGGTTCGCTATCTCGGGCGACGCGACACATGCCGTGTCGATTGCGGTGGCCACGCTCGTCGTTGCGTGCCCGTGTGCACTGGGGCTAGCGACGCCAATGGCACTTCTTGTTGGGACCGGACGCGGAGCCCGCAGCGGAATCATCATTCGCGGAACCGATGTGCTCGAGAGCACACGCCGCGTCACGACCGTCATCGTCGACAAGACCGGAACGTTGACGAGCGGACACCCCGCGGTGGTCGACGTTTTCGGTGCCGGATTTTCGGCAGACACCATTATCGGGAATGCTGCGCGCGTGGAGATGGGCACTGACCATCCGCTTGCTCGGGCTGTCGTCGCCGAAGCCACCGTGCGCGGAGCAATGGGTGCGGTCGCCCGGAAAATTGTGGCCGAACCGGGGCGTGGTGTGGGGGGAACCCTCGGGAAAACCCTCATTCGCGCCGGTTCATTGGCATGGCTCGCCGAAACATCGTGCATCGTGCCGGCGGTAATCGCGGAGAGGGCAGTCACGTGGAGTGGGGCAGGACAATCTCTCGTCGCTGTCGCTCACGACAATCAGGTGGTGGGACTTATTGCCATCAGCGACGTCGTGAAACCCAGCGCGGCAGTCGCGATTCGAAATCTGTCGAAACTGGGAATCCGAACCATCATGGCCTCGGGCGACAACGCGGCGGTCGCGAAAGTGGTTGCGCGCGACGCGGGAATTCACGAGTTTTATGGGGCCATGAACCCAGCCGACAAGCGTGATCTCATCACGCGCCTTCAACAACAGGGCGAGGTGGTCGCGATGGTCGGCGACGGTATCAATGATGCAGCGGCACTCGCTCAAGCAGACCTCGGCATCGCTATGGGGCACGGCACGGACGTCGCGATTGAAACGAGCGACATCGTGCTGGTGACCACTGACCTTCGCCGAGTAGCCGACTCTATTCGACTGTCGCGGTCGACACTGGGAACGATTCGCGGAAACCTTGTGTGGGCGTTTGGCTACAACGCGATCGCAATCCCCATCGCTCTCGCGGGAATCATGGGCCCGGCGGTTGCCGGGCTCGCCATGGCGTTCTCATCAGTATTCGTCGTGCTCAACTCGGCCCGCCTCGCGGCGTTCCGCATCAGTTAGACCCCGAGGAACTCGCGAAGCCCCGCGACCGTTGCAACGGTCGCGGTCGCCTCGGACCATTCATCCTTGTTTCCGTAACCCCATTGAACGAGCACGCTGTCGACGCCGTGGATGGCGGCACCTTCGACGTCGTGTATTCGATCGCCCACCAAGACCACACGCGAAATGTCCGCACCTGCCTCGTCGAGAGCATCGAGGGCGAAGCGAACAACGTCTGCTTTCGCGGATCGAACGTCGTCGTCTGAGGCGGTGCCCAACACATCGAAATCGTCGTCGAGTTCGAAGTGCCGCAAAACCATGCGAACTCCAGTTTCTACCTTTGATGTCGCCAATGCGACGGGAATTCCGGCTGCTCGAATCGCGCGGACGACATCAATGACACCGGGGAAAAGGTCCGCTGTAATCGCACCGCCCGCAGCATACTCGGCTCGATAGATTGCGATTGCTCGTTCGAGTTCATCGCCTGACATCCCGAGAATGTCGCCGAACGTCGTCGTCAGTGGCGGACCGAGGAACGGTCGCATCATCTCTCGGCTGGGCGCTTCGCGGTGCAGCATGCGAAACGTGTGCTCGAAGCAGTGGAAGATTCCGGGGGCGGAATCAACGATGGTCCCGTCGAGGTCGAACAGGACAGCGGTATAGGTCATCAGAACAGTCTGTCGTGGTCGGTCTCGCCACCGCGCAATTCCTCGAGGTCGAGAACCACGCAGCGAATTCCTCGGTCTTCGGCGAGGGTGCGGGCTTGCGGTTTTATTTCCTGGGCGGCGAAGATTCCGGAAACAGGGGCCAGGGTTGGGTCACGGTTGAGGAGTTCGAGATATCGCGTCAATTGTTCAACGCCATCGATATCACCACGGCGCTTGATTTCAATCGCGACGACCGCATTATTCGCGTCTCGGGCGAGGATGTCGACGGGACCGATCGCGGTCGGGAATTCGCGTCGAATCAGGCTGAAGCCTTCGCCGTAAACCGATACCTGCTCGGCTGAGAGCCGTTGCAAGTGGGCCTCGACTCCATCTTTGATCAAACCGGGGTCGTCGCCCAATTCGTGGGTCGAATCGTGGTGGATCTCGAAAATCGAGATGACGAGCATGTCGGCCGTTTTCGTGTGATTCACACGCCACAGCTCGATTACCCCGGCGGCAGCGAGGTCGTCGTCTGGTTGCGCAAAATCGATTACGCAGGGCGGGCTCATCCAGTTGAGCGGTTTATAGGATCCGCCGTCCGAGTGGATAAGAACACTGCCGTCACCTTTCAGCATCAGCGTGCGTGTCGCCAAGGGCAGGTGCGCGCTGAGGCGTCCGGCGTAATCCACCGAACACCGCGCCACGACTAGTCTCACGTTTTCAGCCTAGGGGCGTAATCTAGCGAGGTGGATTCCAAATGGTCATTTCGCGCAATCACGCGCCCCCGATTTTCGGTTCACCCCACTCAAATTACGGTGCTCGGGTACGTCGCGCTCATCACGATTGGCGCAATCTTGCTCGCGCTCCCGATTTCATCAACCGGCTCGCCCCTGTCGATCGTCGATGCCTTCTTTACGTCAACCAGCGCGGTGTGTGTCACGGGGCTTTCGGTCTTTGATGTTTCCAGTGGGCTGACGGATTTTGGCAAAGTCGTTCTCATGTCCCTCATTCAATTGGGCGGCCTCGGAATCATGACCGTGTCGGGATTGGTGGCGATTGCGATTTTTCGCCGATTGTCGACGGGTGGGGCCGAACTCATCTCGAGCGAGTTTCGCGCGCAATCCTCTGATTCGACAATGAAGTCCACCATCATGCGAATTGTGCGCATGGTGTTCTTTTTCGAGGCAATCGGTGCGTTGATCCTGGCGGTCTGGTTCGGATGGGTGCACAACTACGACGCACCCAAAGCCCTGTGGATGGGCGTGTTCCACGCGGTCTCGAGCTTTAACAACGCCGGTTTCGCGCTCTACCCGGACAATCTGATGGGGTTCGTTGCCGACCCGGTGGTCTCTCTCACTATTTGCGCCCTCGTCATCATCGGCGGATTGGGGTTCCCTGTCATCATGGAACTCCGCCGAATCGGGTGGGCGCCTCGCCGTTGGACGATGAACTTCAACCTCGTGATGTTCATGACGGCAGTCCTACTCGTCGGAGGGACCATCTATATCGTGGCGTTGGAATGGTCAAACCCCGCAACCCTAGGCCCGCTTGACCCTGCAACTAAAATCCTGGCGGCTTTTTTCCAATCGGTGCAGACGCGTACCGCGGGGTTT
>WLFX01000037.1 GCA_009703545.1 Actinomycetota bacterium | reverse complement strand
TTGCTGGGCATCAGAATGCTTTCCGGCTTGTAAATACCCATGGCGGCACACAGCAGTGCCGCACGAAACCGAGCTGTCAGTGACCGGGTTCGATTCACGAGTGGGGACCATTGCCAACAGGATGTTGTCAACCCGACTCGGAACCTATACAAACCACACAAATTTGCAGAATAACTTCTGCCTGTCCTGAGCCGACTTGCCAATGGTAACAGGTAAACCTGAGATTGCACCCATGGATATGCTGGTAACCATGCCCACTCAGAAAAACCGCTGGCTCGCTCTCCTTTTCGTCAGCCTCGCCGTCGCCCTCGTGATCGTCGATACGACGATTATCAACGTGGCAATCCCCGCGATTGTCACTGATCTCGAGGCGAGTTCGACGGACGTCCAGTGGATTCAGGAGTCGTACACCCTCGTTTTCGCTGCGCTCCTTCTCGTGTTCGGCGCACTCGCAGACAAGTGGGGGCGACGATCGATGCTTCTTGTCGGTCTCTCGTTCTTCATCGTGTCGTCGATTTTTGCCGCCATGTCCGACACGGCCGGAGCACTCATCGCGTGGCGCGTCATCCAGGGCATCGGTGGCGCCATGGTCCTACCGACAACCCTCTCAATCGTCAACGCGACCTTCCAAGGCAAAGAACGCGGCATCGCGTTCGCCGTCTGGGGTTCGACAATCGGTGGAATGGTCGCGGTCGGGCCTCTCCTTGGTGGATGGCTGACGACCGAGTTCTCATGGAACTGGGCCTTCGGAATCAATATCCCTCTCGGTGTCCTCATCACCATTGGTGTTTTCCTCTTTGTCACCGAATCCAAAGACGTCAAACACGCACGCGCCATCGACTGGCTGGGTGCCGTCTTGAGCGTCCTTGCCAGCGGTAGCCTTGTCTTCGGATTGATCGAGGGACGCAATTTCGGTTGGTGGAACATCAACAAGGCCTTCGAAATCGGTGATTGGACGTGGCCGTTGGACATCTCGGTCGTCCCGATTGCCTTCATGGTTACCGCGCTCACCGTTTCCATGTACATCGTGCACGGCCTCCGCCGCCAAAAAGCCGGTAAGTCGACTCTCATCGCGTTCGGACTATTTTCGATTCCCAGTTTCCGCAACGGCAACCTCGTTGCGATGATCGTCAGCATGGGCGAATTCGGGATCATCCTCGCACTCCCCCTGTGGCTTCAGTTCGTGCTCGGTTACTCGGCGTTCGAATCCGGCTTGGTGATCCTGGCACTTGCCGTCGGTTCATTCGTCGCCAGCGGAGTTGCCGCTGGCTTGGGCTCGCGCCTTAAGCCAACCTGGATCATTCGCATCGGACTCATTCTCGAGATGATCGGTGTCGCCGGGATTGGTCTCATGATCTCGCCCGAGGCTACTGGCTGGTCCATCGTGCCATTCCTGTTTGTCTACGGAATGGGAGTCGGTTTCGCGACCGCGCAATTGACCGGTGTTGTCCTGCAAGACGTACCCGTTGCTGCGAGTGGTCAGGGTTCCGGAACATCCAGCACCTCGCGTCAGATCGGATCAGCACTCGGAATCGCCGTCATCGGAACGGTGTTGTTCTCAACCGCTCAGTTCAGCCTCGAGTCCTCGCTCGCCGATCGCAACGTGCCCGACGCAATGAGCGCCCCCATCGTCGCGGCCGTCATCGATTCTGCCGGTGGAGCCATCAGCGGACTTGAAGCGAACCCCGCAACCGCCGATTTCGCCTCGGACGCCAAGGATGCGATGTCCACGGGCACGGCGAGCGCCGCATACCTCGCAGCGGGATTCCTCGCTGTAGCGTTGGTTGCCAGCTTCTCACTCGGCGCTTCAGCCGAAAAGCGGTCGGCGGCGCGGAAAAAGGCAGTGCGTTAGTCGCCTGACCGTCCTCACCGCCAATTGTTGACGCGTGGCTTATTTACACGTGCAGCGGTCGGCAAGCGCGACGTCGGCGAGCGCCTCTTCGACGTGCTGTCCGCATCCTTCCCACGTGGGCTTACCGCAGTCGTTGCATGTCACTTTCTTACACATGATTTCTCCTTAGTTGTTGGTGAATGGTGAAACGGAGTTCGCTCGCTCGATCGAATCCGTCCCCGCTCGCCACGTCAGGTAGCCACCATCGAGGTTCGACGCGGTGATGCCGTGGGAACGAAGTATTTGGGTTGCGGTGTGACCGCGCTGGCCTACCTTGCAGTGGACGATGACGTCCTTCGCCGGAATCTCGTCGAGGCGGTGTCTCAAGTCGTCGACGGGAATCAAAACTGATCCGGGTATAGCGCCGGAGTGATTCTCATCAGCCGTTCTGACATCGATGAGCACGGCGCCCGCGGCACGACGGTCATCGAGCTCGTGCCACTGGACGGTCGGGGTGCGCCCGTCCACGACGTTGTCGCCGACGTAACCGGCTTGGTTGATCGCATCTTTCGCCGATGCAAATTGTGGTGCATAAGCAAGCTCGAGGTTCATGAGGTCCGACACCGTGAGCCCGCCGTAAATTGCGGTGGCGATGACGTCGATTCGCTTGTCCACGCCGTCGTTACCGACCGCCTGCGCACCGAGAATCGTGCCGGTGGCTGGGGAAAAGACCACCTTGAGCGCCATCGTTTTAGCGCCGGGGTAATAACCCGCGTGCGAGCTCGGATGCAAATGAATGACCTGGTGATCGATGCCCTCTCGGCGGGCGGCCTTCTCGCTTAATCCAGTAATGGCGGCGGCCATTCCACACGCCCCGATGATTCCCGTTGTGACGGAGGGCCGAGCCGTCACGTCGAGCCCCGCAACAACATCGGCGACAAGTCGACCGTGGCGGTTCGCAAGGTTGGCGAGCCACACCATTTGCTCATCCCCTGTGAACGCCGATTTCTTCTCCGCTGCATCACCGACCGCGTAAATATTCGGATCACTCGTGCGTTGCTGGTTGTCGACCCAGATTCCGCCGGCAGCACCGATGCGAAGCCCCGCCTCGACAGCCAACGCGTGATCGGGAGTGACGCCGACGGACGAAATGACGACGTCCGCGGTAAGTCGGGTGCCATCGGAAAGATCAACCGCGTATTCCGTAATCTCGGTCGCGGTCGCGTTGACCACGATTCGGATGCCGTGCTGTTCAAGGTTCGCATGGAACGGCTCAATCATTTCCGGGTCGAACGGGGAAAGGACGCTCGGACTGGACTGGACTATGGACACCGAATGTCCCAGGTGTCGCAGGTTTTCCGCGACCTCGACACCGATAAAGCCTGCCCCGATGATGACAATGTGTTTGGGGGCGCCCCCGATTGCGGCGACGATTCGGTCGGCGTCGGGAACGCTTCGCAGCGTCAACGAGCGATCCCATCCCGGAATATCAAGCTTTCGGGGTGCCGCGCCCGGCGACAGGATGAGCGAATCATACGAGTCGGTATAGGTCTCGTTGGTCTCAGTGTTGTGGACGGCAACCATGCGCGCATCAGGGTCGATTGACGTAACGCGTGAATTGACCCGAACGTCAAGGTTGAACCGCATAGCAAGGCTTTCGGGAGTCTGCAGTAGCAGGCTTTCCCGCTTTCCAATGATCCCACCGATGAAATACGGCAACCCACAGTTCGCAAAGGACACGTCCGGACCGGCCTCATACACAGTGATGTCGGCGTGCTCGTCTAGCCGCCGAAGTCGCGTGGCAGCCGACATCCCGCCCGCAACGCCTCCTACGATCACTATTTTCATGATTCATTCACTTTACGCACGTGCCGTGAACCATTTTCCACCGCCACGCGTTGTGCGTAACCGGGTGTGCGCCCGAGAATGTAGACATGAGTTCCGTCACCGCCGTCATTGATGTCCGCACGCCCGAAGAGTTCGCCACCGGCCACCTCGACGGTGCGGTGAACATCGATTGGCAGGGCGCTACATTCTTTGACGAGATTGCCCAATTCGATTCGGCCGGCACGTACATCATCTATTGCCGATCGGGTAATCGGGCCAGTCACGCCATCGACGCGCTGAGAGACATGGGCTACGAAGATCTGACGAACGCCGGCGGCGTGAATGACGCCGCAGCAGTCACCGGTCTGCCCATCGTCTCGTAGCACGGCTTCCCTGAACCTCCATTTATGTGGAGCGCGCTTGTAGTCTGTGACCATGAGTACACAACAGAACATTGGTGAAATCCGAAACATCAAGGGAATCCGTCGAATCGCGGTGTGGACCGTCGTTATCGCGCTCGTCATCACCGCACTGATTGGTATTTACACCATCGTGTCGGGCGAACTCGGCGAGACTCAAAGCAAGGTCATGCTCACGACGCTCGCCGTTGCGGCCTTCTCGGTTCTCGCGCTCTGCCACCTCGCCATCGTCGAACGAGACGTCAAAGCCGTTGGCTGGATCGGAATCGGAATGAGCGCATTAGCTCTTCTCACCGCAGCAGTTCTGATTTGGTGGGACTTCGGTGACTATTCGTATCAGCCCGGTGGCATCTATATGAACATCACGAAGACGTTCGCGATCTCGGGGCTCGCCGCGGTGTCGCTTGCCCACGCCAACCTCATGTTGCTGTTGCAAACCGCGCCACTTCGCTGGATTCGATCGTCGCTCTCGGTCGCTCTGATTCTTATTGCAATCGTCCCGATGTTGGTTATCCCCGTAATCCTCACCGACGGAAATTTCCCTCCCCAGTCATTTCAAGATGTGTACTGGCGATTCTTCGCCGTGATTCTGATTCTCGATGCGCTGTGCACCATCGCGCTCCCCGTCGCTACACTCATCGTTCGCGGCCAGAACAAACAGGACACTGCCTCGCCGACAATCACCGCCTCCTCGTCGAAAGCAGTCACAATCACGCTCACGGGCGTCGCGGCGTCCTGGGTGAACTCACAGGCCCTCGCGTCATCCCAAACGGCAGAGCAAGTCGTCACCTCGTTGATCGCGGTTGCGCGCAAGAAGTAACATGACCGGTTCGTCTGTGAGATCCGCCGTTGTCGTCGACGACGAACCCTTGATTTGCAGCATCATCGCTGAAATCTTGGAGGGCGAGGGATGGGTGGTCACGCAGGCGCAGGACGCGCTAGCGGCAATCACGGCCGTTAAAGCGACATCCGCCGCGCTGGTCATCGCCGATATTGACCTTGGAATGGGGCCGACGGGCATCGACGTCGTTCAACGCGCCCGCGCCGACAACCCGTCAATTGGTGTCGTTTTCATCACGAACCTCGCCGATCCGCGCATCACGGGCAATGGATGGAACACGATTCCCAAAGACGCCTCGTACATCGTCAAGACGGAAATCAGTTCGACCACAGCGTTACGCGCAGCGGTCACGGAGGCACTCGATGTTCGAACGTCGGGCTCTCGGCCGTTGATTGCCGAAACCGCCACGCAATCGTTGTCAAACACCCAGATCGGAGTTCTCAAATTGGTTTCGGAGGGTCTCACCAATGATGAAATCGCAAATTCCCGCGCAACCACCGTCCGTGCCGTGGAGCGATTGTTGTCACGGATGATGATTGCGGCCAATATTGCGCCCGGCCCTAGCGCTCGTGTTCAACTGGCCCGACTGTATTGGGATCAACTCAATGGTCGATAAATCCGACCAGTACGAATACGTTCCCCAGCCTCGTGACTTCGTCGATATCTTCGGAACAGGTTGGCCATTTCGCACCGCCACAATCGTTACTTACGCGGCAATCACCGTATTGCCCACCACGGCATCTGAAATGGGGCGCCTGTCAGCGCAATCGCTTCCTGTAGCCTTCGGCGTTGCGGCGTTTTCGGTATCCGTAGTAGTCAGCCTCATCCTTCTCATCCGCATCGTTCTCCCCGCCAAGTGGCGTCACTCCAGAACAATTGTGGCCGGTGCGCTGCTCGTCGCGGGCGCTCTGCGCGGAACAATTGTGTCGACTGTTTTGGGAACCACTGGACTAGAAACACATTCCTACCTCATTTCCCGCATTTTCCTCGGAGCTCTCAGCCTGCCAACCGTGCTGGCGCTTGTTTCTCTCGTTGTCAGTCGCGTCGCGATAGCACGGGAGAAATCCATCTCGACACGAGCCGAAATTTCGGCGACCGAAAGAACGCGCGACCGTATCCTCGGCGAAGTGATTACGAGCAACGAGCGATTACGAGAAGAGGTCGATGAAACGCTGCGCCCAGCTATTTCTGCGCTTGTTGAAGACATACACAACGGGAGAAGTGCGCGACTGAAGCTTGCCGACAAAATCGACGCGTTCGCCAATGACGTTGTCCGCCCACTCAGCCACATGCTGGCCACGGCGGGGTCGACGTCCACAGCAAAGCGTGGTGCCGCGATAACTGCTTTAGCGTTACCCGCGCGTCCCGCTATTCGGGATCAAATCAACGCCACATATTCTGGCCTCGGTGTTTTTCTGGGATCGGGTACCGTACTTCTCGACATACTTCCCCTCGCCAACGGTTTTGTGGCCGCGCTGATTTCGGGATTGTCCGTCTACGGAATCGTTCGACTCCTCGGCGTGATTGCCGGTAGTCGACAATTCCCGTTCATGGTCACTGGGGTGGTGATTGCGGTCACTCACGCCGTGGCCTGGATTCCCCCTTACCTCATCAACCAGGCACTGGTGTTTCCTGCCGGACTTGATTTTCAACCGTGGCTCGTGAGTAGCATCGGGATGCCGCTTTTAGGCCTTTCGTATCAACTCATCGTTCTCGGTGCGTATTCGAGCCGTACAGAACTCGCCCGTCTCGATGGCGCACGCGTTGACATGTTGATTCAACTGTCTGAGGCTCGTCGGCGCGCGTGGTTGCGGCAACGACACGTGACACACACGTTGCATTCAACCGTTCAGTCTCGCGTGTATGCCGAGGCGCGTCTCGTTCGGTCTGGGTCGGGAAAGATTTCGTTAACCGAACGCGACCAAATAATCGATGTGGTGACGTCGGCGTTGGACGTCGTCACGACAGAGCCGGAAGATTCCGCCGACGCTGTGGGGGCAATCCGCCAACTGGTGGATTTCTGGGCAGGGATGTGCGCTGTCACCCTCGATGTGGACGCCGAGGTTGAAGACGCCTCGCTAGCAGACGACGATTTCTCCCGAGCGCTGCAGATTGTTTCGCTCGAAATGATCTCCAACGCAATTCGCCACGGGCACGCAACGGAAATCGCAATGACGATAGTGCGGTCGAGTCCCGAGACCGTGACGGTGACCGCCACAAACAACGGGACACGCGTGACCACCAGCTATCACGCTGGCCTAGGTGTAGCACTTTACGACGAATTGACCGTCGAGTGGTCCCTCAAAAACGGTAAACGCGTCACCGCGTCGGCCGTACTCGCCGCGCGTGAAATGACGACGAGACCGCGCTCGATTTAGACTTGTGGCACGACAGGAAGAGATTAATGGCAACCGTGGAATTCGACAAAAGCGCTTTCGAAGCTGCAATTGTCGCGGATGATTCATTCGTACTTGTCGACTTTTGGGCGGAGTGGTGCGGACCGTGCAGGCAGTTCGGTCCAATCTATGAACGCGTCAGCGACAAACATCCCGACATCACGTTTGCGAAGGTCGACACCGAGCAGGAACAGGAGTTGTCGGCGATGGCCGGAATCAAGTCAATCCCGACGCTCATGATGTTCCGCGACGGAATTTTGCTGTTTAATCAGGCCGGCGCTGCGCCAGAATCGGCGCTCGAAGACATCATCGCACAGGCTCGCAATCTGGACATGAATGCCATTCGCGCAGAACTTGCCGAACCGGCTACGTCAGTGGAGCCCGCCCCCGGAACAGACGCCTGACCTTCGCCTTGATGGTGGTGGCGGGCTTCTCGTTGTAGATCCCGGCGAATTCCTGACCCGACATCTTCTGGATTTCGATCATGATGGCGTCCGTGGCGTCGCGTCGCGCTTTGCCGCTCGACGCCTCTCCGTAACTCGAGAGGTTCATCGGTTGGCCGTATTCAATGCGCAATTTTGCGAAGCGGATACCCTTGGTGCCGACCGGTTGAATCTTGTCGGTACCGGTCAATGCAACCGGTACGACGGGGACACGGGCAGTCAAGGCAAGCCATGCAACACCCGTCTTGCCTCGATACAAGCGCCCATCGAGCGA
>WLFX01000036.1 GCA_009703545.1 Actinomycetota bacterium | reverse complement strand
TTCCTCGCCATTCTCGGATCGCCGAACGAGGCCGACACCGACTGGATTACGAACCAATACGACTATTACGTCATGGGCAACACGGCGCTACACACCCCCGACGGTGCCGGAATGATTCGAATCGACGAAGTGAGCGGACTCGGGGTTGCACTCGCGACCGACGCGAACGGACGTTATTGCCAACTTGACCCCTACGTCGGCGCACAACTGGCCCTCGTCGAGTCTTATCGCAACGTCGCGTCCAGTGGCGCAACGCCTCTCGCGGTGAGCGATTGCCTGAACTTTGGAAGCCCCGAGAACCCCGAGGTGATGTGGCAATTTGCCCGTGCCGTCGAAGGACTCGCGGATGGATGTTTGGAATTGGGAATCCCCGTCACCGGCGGAAACGTATCCTTCTACAACCAGACCGGCGATGTTCCCATCCACCCCACGCCCGTTGTCGCCGTGTTGGGGTCCATCGACAACGTCGCACGCCGACTGCCATCCGGTTGGCAAGATGAAGGCGAGAACCTCTACCTGTTAGGCGTCACTGCAGACGAACTGGGCGGATCGGCGTGGGCCGGCGCCGTGCACGATCACCTCGGTGGCGTCCCGCCGCGCGTTGATTTTACGGCCGAAAAGGACCTGGCCGGTCTTCTCGGGGCCGCCGCGCACGAAGGAATTGTTACGTGCGCGGTCGACCTCGGAACAGGCGGATTCATTCGCGCGGTTGCTGACGGCGTCTTGCGTTTCGGTGTCGGTGCCCGAGTCTGGATTGACGAGATAATCTCTCGTGACAATGTCGATGCGACGGCCGCGTTGTTTTCCGAGACCCAGGCCCGCGCGCTCGTATCCGTGGCCAGGGAGGACGACGTCAAGTTCCGCGGTCTGTGCGACGGCCGCCACGTTCCCGTCTTACGTGTCGGTGTCACCGACAAGCGGTCGGGAGAACTCGAGGTTCAGGGACAGTTCTCGATCGACATCGACCGGTTGCGTTCAACCCACCGCGGAACGCTCCCCGCCCACTTCGGACCGGTCGTCGGGGGCTAGACCTGTGTGCATTGTGCAATCGTGACGGTGCCCCGCGTTAGCCTTGACCACAACGGAGGACCAACATGATTGAACAATCACGATTTCTCGTCCAAAGTGCGGACCGCGACGAATGGTTGCGGGTGCGTGCGACCGGCGTGACTGCAACGATGGTGGGAAAGGCGCACGACGATAAGGGTTTTGCCGAGGTTGTCGGCCAGATGATGGTCCCGAGCCCCATCCCCGATAACGCATTTATGGCGTTCGGCCGCGACCAAGAATCGAACATCATCGACAAGTTGGCGGAACGCTTCGACATCGCCGGAAACGATTGGCTCATCGCGTCGACCGAAGCAAATTGGATGATGGCCACCCCCGACGGGTTGTCCCCCGACCACGGAGTCATCGTTGAAGTGAAGACAACCGGTCGGGATTGGGGTTCGTACGATTGGGTCCCGATTTATTACAAGCGTCAGGTTCAGTGGCAGTTGTTCGTCACTGGCGCGGAAGAATGCGTCTTTGCATGGATGCTGCGAGAAAAAGCTCCAGACGGCTCATTCGTTCCAGCGTGGGAAGGCCCCAAATATGTGACCGTCAAGCGTCAACAGCGCATGATCGACGAGTGCCTCGAAACCGCACACAAGTTGTATGCCAACCTGCCGGGCTTGACAACCAGCTAACCAACGGGTTACGACTGTGAGTCGTTCGCAATCTTTTCGTGATGACGGATGACCTCGGCGACGATGAAGTTCAGGAACTTTTCCGCGAATACTGGGTCCAAGTTCGCGTCGTGAGCGAGAGCGGTCAACCTTTCAATCTGCGTCGCTTCACGCGCCTTGTCCGACAGCGGAAGCCCGGCACGGGCCTTTAATCGACCGACCTGCTGGGTGAAACGAAAACGTTCAGCAAGCATATGGATCAGTGCAGCGTCGACGTTGTCGATGCTCTGTCGCAAGTCGCGAAGCTCGGCGGTCGTTTCCTCATCCATGGCTTCAGCCTACAAAGCATCACGTCCAACGGCACCGAGTACCACTCGACGCGTGTCACCCCAACCGCGGGGACATTTAGTCGTCGCCGTCGTGGACGTCGTCGTCGCCACTGCCCCCGTGACCTTTTTCGTCGTTGTCGTCAGGATTCGGTTTCGGTTTCGGATCTGGATCTGGACCCGTCGATGGTGCCGAAGCATCATCGGTTTCGTCTACGGTTTCGTCAACGGGGTCATCCATGGTCCCGTCAACCGCGTCATCAGTGGAATCAACGGTCGCATCAGCATTGGGGACACCGTCACCGTCGCTATCAACAGTCTGACTAATAATGAGCGTCGGATCCTCTGAATTATCGATAGCCGTTCCGACCTCGCGAACCAACGCCGAGTCCAGAAATTCAATTGGGATATCGCCAATAATCCCGTTGACGAGCTGATCGGTCGGTTGGACTCCAAGATTATTGAGCACCGTGGTCACAATGGCACGCTTGATTGCGCTCTGATCCGCAGCCTGGACCGGAGTCGAGCCGGCGAAAACGACCGCACCAATGACCACTGCGGTAACAAAAGCTGATTGACGCATCACGGGGTGGCCTCGTCCGCGTCGGCGCGCTGGCGCCAGATATCGAGTGTTCCTTCGTCAATTGCTTTCCGGGCAGCCTGCACCTCGGGGGGCGTGACAAGTCCCTTGGTGACAGCCTTTTCGACATCGCCCGCAACAAGAAGGACCGCGGCGAGAACGACACCACGTGCCGTCACATCGTTGCCGAGGTCTGCAGTAAGGATTTCACTTCCGTCGAGCACACTCATTGACTCAGTGGGAACGCTTGAAGCGCAACCCGCCAGCGTCGTCAACACCAACACGGCCGTCGCCATTGTGGTGACAATGGATCGACGCATCATGCGGGATCTTTCATGTTGCATATCCCCAGTGTAAATCCGCTGTTTGCAGTCGATTCAGGCTTTAGCCAAATCTTGGACAAAACTTGGATGTTTTAGTCAAGAAGGTCGTGTATCGCAATGATTTCGTCGCGGGCAGGACCGACGCCGATGGCCGAGAACCGGGCGCCTGAGATTTTCTCAATGGCGTGGACATAGTTCTGTGCGTTGGCGGGCAGCTCGGCGAACGTTCGGGCAGACGATATGTTTTCGGTCCAGCCGGGGAACGATTCGTAAACTGGTGTCGCGTGATGGAAATCGGACTGATTGACGGGCATTTCGTCAAATCGGACGCCATCAACCTCGTAGGCGACACAAACCGGGATTTCGGTGAGTCCGGTGAGCACGTCGAGCTTGGTGAGGACAAAGTCGGTGATTCCGTTGATGCGCGCCGAGTATCTGGCGATCGGGGCGTCGTACCATCCGCAGCGACGCGGGCGACCGGTAGTTGTGCCGAATTCAGCGCCGGCCTGTCGAAGAAGTTCGCCTTCCTCGTTGTCGAGTTCCGTCGGGAAGGGGCCTGACCCGACACGGGTCGTGTAGGCCTTGACGATTCCGATGACGCGAGAAATCTGGTTTGGTCCGATGCCGGAACCGGTTGAGGCCCCGCCCGCGGTCGAGTTCGACGACGTAACGAATGGGTATGTCCCGTGGTCCACGTCGAGCATTGTTGCCTGGCCGCCTTCGAACAAGACCGTTTTACCTTCCGAGAGGGCTTCGTGAAGTAACAGAGACGTGTCGCACACCAAGGGGCGAAGACGATCTGCGTACGAGAGCAGTTCGTCGACGATTTCGTCAGCAGTGATCGCACGGCGGTTATAAATCTTGACGAGGAGGTGGTTTTTCATATCCAACGCACCATCGACCTTTTGGCGCAGGATTCCTTCGTCGAAGATGTCCTGGATGCGGATCCCGACGCGGTTAATCTTGTCGGCGTAAGTGGGCCCGATTCCGCGACCCGTCGTCCCAATCTGGCGTTTTCCGAGGAATCGTTCGGTGACCTTATCCAGGGTGCGATGGTATGAGGTGATGACGTGTGCGTTGGCCGACACTCGAAGTTTCGAGACGTCAATACCGCGGCTGGTCAGGGCATCAAGTTCCTCGAACAACACTTCGAGGTCGATGACCACGCCGTTCGCGATGACAGGCACGACTCCCTCGGTGAGGATTCCAGAGGGCAAGAGGTGCAGTGCGTATTTTTCATTACCAATAACCACAGTGTGTCCGGCGTTGTTTCCACCGTTGAATTTGACGACGTGGTCGATGCGTCCCGCGATGAGGTCGGTCGCCTTACCCTTACCTTCGTCACCCCACTGGGCTCCAACGATAACTACTGCGGGCATGTCGATTCCTTCGATCGGCGAACTTTTTCAGTCTACCGTTTGGCGACTACATGCTCTCGGATCCAGGAATGCATGATGATGGCGGCGGCGGCGGACGCATTAAGTGACCGGGTAGATCCAAATTGTTCGATTTCGACGACGAGATCGCTCGCGGCGATAGCCTCGGGTGACAGCCCCGGTCCTTCTTGGCCAAAAAGCAACACGCAGCCCTCTGGCAGCGAGGTGTCGTCAATCGAGACCGAGCCGGGGACGTTGTCGACACCGACGACCGTGAGGTTGTGGGCTTTCGCCCATTCCAGAAACTCATCAATCGTGGGGTGGTGAATCACATGTTGGTAGCGATCGGTGACCATCGCCCCGCGCTTGTTCCATCGCCGGCGTCCAACAATGTGTACCGTGTTCGCGAGGAACGCGTTCGCAGTGCGAACAATCGACCCAATATTGAGGTCGTGTTGCCAATTCTCGATCGCCACGTGGAATCGGTGACGTTTGGAATCGAGATCGGCGACAATCGCTTCCATAGTCCAATAGCGGTACTCGTCGATGACGTTCCGGGTGTCGCCGTGTTCAAGGAGCGCTGGGTCGAAGTTTGGGTCTTTCGGCCACTCCCCACTCCACGGGCCAACGCCGTGAGTAGAAAGTTCGGGTGTCGCCGAATCGTGTTCATCTTCCGTCACTCTGTTAACTTAGGGGAATGACTGAGACCCACATCGTGCAGGGCGACAACCTCGAGCTGTTGAAGCGACTTCCAGACGCGATGTTTCAGGTTGTGTACCTCGACCCACCGTTCAACACCGGACGGCGCCAAGAACGCCGGTCGATGAAAACCGTGCGAACTGAGGGCGGTGCTCGAACCGGATTCGGCGGTGCGTCCTACGAGACGGTCAAGGGAATTCTGTACGGGTACGACGACGCGTTCGAAGACTACTGGGAGTTCCTCCAACCCCGACTGGTCGAGGCGCACCGTGTGCTGACCGATTCAGGGACGCTGTACCTGCACCTCGACTATCGAGAAGCGCACTACGCCAAGGTCGCATTGGATGCGCTGTTCGGGCGCGAAAGTTTTCTCAACGAAATCATCTGGGCCTACGACTACGGCGCGAAGTCAACCACACGGTGGCCGACGAAACACGACACGATTTTGGTCTACGTAAAGAACCCTGCGAACTATTTTTTTGATTCGGCCGAGGTCGATCGTGAGCCATACATGGCGCCTGGTCTGGTGACCCCCGAGAAAGTCGCACGCGGAAAACTGCCGACCGATGTGTGGTGGCACACCATCGTGTCCCCGACAGGCAAGGAAAAGACAGGGTACGCCACCCAAAAGCCCGTTGGGATTCTGCGGCGAATTATCGCCGCGTCGAGTCGGCCGGGGGATTGGGTCCTCGACGCGTTCGCTGGAAGCGGTACCGCGGGTGCGGCCGCCCGAGAGCTTGATCGCCATGTTGTCTTGATGGACCAGTCCGACGACGCTGTCGCGATAATGGAATCGCGGCTCGGCGTTAAGGGGTCGCGGTCGGTTCCGGAGTTGCCGCCGCGCTCGGCGTAATCAACTTGCCGGCGAGGTCACCGTCGATGGGGGCACCGCTCGACAGCGTCACGAAACAGTAATACCGCGTGTCTCCGGAATCCCACACCTCTGACGAAATGGGGTAGGAGGCCGACACGAGCAAGTCAGAATAAGTCTTCGCTTTCGCGAGATTAAGCACGCCCTTGCGAGAACATGCCGCCATCGCGGCATTTCCAATGTGGTCGTCACCTGGATACGACGGGTACGACCCGTCTAACGCGAGATTGCCGGCATAGACCAGTTGTGCGGTGTGCGGGGTGGCACAATCGACCACGGTATATGTCGAAGCCCACGCGGTGTCGAACGGATCGAGGCATTCGCCTCCGAAAAGTTCGCTGAACGCATATTCGCCCGGAGGCTGCGCAGTCGTCGGCAGTACCGACGCGTCGGGGGACTCGGGGGTCGGCGCGGCAGCTGGTGCAGACACAAGCCCGCCCGCAAGGAATGCGCCAATCGAAACGATGACGACAATGATTCCGCCAACGATTAACAGCAGACGTCGTCGTAATTTCGATTCGTCGACGGGTTTCGATTCGCGAACGGGTTTCAAGGGCTTGGGCTGGGGACTTACCGGCAAAGCCGTAATCGGAACCGTCGCGGCCGATGTATTGGTCGACGAAAAGAGCTCATCGATTTGGTCGATTCCGCTCGTTGCGTCCGACGGGGTCGGGGTCGGTGTGACGAGAGATGCACTAGTCGCGAAGGGCTCGAGCACGGCCGTCGGCGGCAAATCAACCGCATCGAGCGCTTCGGTCGGCGGGTAATCAGTCGCCACGGTCGGAAGCGGGTGGTCTAGCGGAACTACCGGCTCGAACGACGTGACCGGAGGCATGTCGGAGGTCTCGAAATCGAGGTCGAGGTCGTGTCGGTTCGACGGCATCTCGACCGACTCGTGTGGGACTAACGGAGTGGTCGAAACGGCGGGCTCAATCGGCACGACACGATCATGCGGTGCTGTGTTATCTGTCGGGGTCACGCCGGCAAAAGGGTTGACCATCGGCCGAGCGGCTTCGGGGACTGTTCCGTTGTCGCCCTGAATGGCGCGATCGAACGCATCTTTGAGCCAGTCGACGTCATCTCGCGCGTCGTCGTTATCTTTGTCCGTCATGACGGCAACCCCAAATCACTCAGTGAAATTGCCGCACGATATTCGTACCCAGCGGCCTCGATAGCTTCCTTCGCGCCCGTGTTACGGTCCACAACGACGGCAATGGCGACGACAGTCGCGCCCACTTTTTCCAGCGCTGCCGCGGCGGCGAGGGGCGATCCGCCGGTCGTTGACGTGTCTTCGAGGACGATAACACGCTTGCCCTCGAGGTCGGGGCCTTCGACTTGCTTCCCGCGGCCGTGGTCTTTGGGCTCTTTGCGAACGACGAACGCATCATAGGTTTTGCCCTTGAGGACACCACGATGCAGAACGGCCGACGCAATCGGGTCAGCACCCATGGTGAGTCCGCCCACAGCGGCGATGTCGGGGATGTCCGCGATGAGGTCGACCATAACGTCACCAATTAGCGGAGCGACCTGGTGGTCAAGGCTGACTCGCCGAAGGTCGATGTAATACGTCGCCTGTGCGCCGCTCGTTAGCGTGAAATCACCGAAAAAAACAGCCTTGTCCTTGATGAGTGACGCGAGTTGTGAATGGTCGTCGGTCATTCCCCCAGCCTACCGAACGCCTAAACTCGCTCTCGTGCGCATTGCAACGTGGAATATCAACTCGATCCGAACCCGAGTCGACCGTGTTGTCGACTGGTTGGCGGCGAGCGACATTGATGTGCTCGCACTGCAAGAGACAAAGTGCCGCGACGACCAGTTCCCGCGGACGGCACTCGAGGCCGCAGGCTACGACATTGTGTGCCACGGGTTGTCGCAGTGGAACGGTGTGGCCTTTGTGTCGCGACTCCCGATGACCGACGTCACCGTTGGATTTGACGGGATGCCCGGGTTTGCGAAGGATCACGACGGGGAAGACCCGCCACTCGAGGCTCGCGCGATCGGCGTCACGGTTGGCGGAGTTCGTCTGTGGAGCTTGTACGTCCCCAACGGGCGGTCGCTCGACGACCCGCATTTCGATTACAAGTTGCGTTGGCTCGACGCTCTGCGAACATCGACCGCGACAGAAATGGCGACATTTGATCAGCTCGCGATCATGGGTGATTTCAACATCGCTCCATTCGACGAGGACTGTGGTGACCCG
>WLFX01000035.1 GCA_009703545.1 Actinomycetota bacterium | reverse complement strand
CCTCTCACGGCCAACCCGATCACGCTGGCGGCGATGAAAAGTCGGTCCGACAAAGGATCGAGATACATTCCAAGGCGCGTGACCTGATCGAAGTTTCTCGCAATCATCCCGTCGATGAAGTCACTTGTTGTGGCGATGATGAGGACGGTCAGCGCCGCAGTGTCGTCGCCCGTGACGAGCAACCACAGAAACACGGGAACCATAATGAGGCGAATAAAAGAAATGGCATTGGGAACGGTCCAGATGCGATCGATTCCTGTTCGAGCCATTCTGTAATTCTACTCAGAGTGTCGTCCAGCCTTAGGTTTAGCGTGTGGTGGCAGCTTGTTGGTAGTTCGCACGTCGCGTCGTAGTGACGAAAACGGTCAATGTCGGCAATAGATACAACGCCCACGAGATCAGTTCCAGAAGACTGGGATTAGCGCGGTAGCTGAACAATCCATAGAGCAACGAGCCCATGACGGTTTCTTTGCCGAGCCACGCGGTGGCGTCATAGACAGGAGCGCCGGCGGGTAAGAACCCGACTTCTTGGAATTCGTGAACACCGTAGGCGAGAATCCCCGCGGCGACGATGATGAGAATGACACTCGTCCATTGGAAGAAGGTTCCCAGATTTATGCGAAGGAGTCCACGGTAAATTATCCAACCGAGAATCACCGCCACCCCAATTCCCACAAACGCCGTTACCAAGGCAGGAATGCCGTCACCCGTCGAATTCATCGAGGCCCAAATGAAGAGAGCCGTTTCAACACCTTCGCGAACTACCGCGCTGAACGCGACGACCGCGATGGTGAAACCGCCCTGGGAAAGCCCCGCTTGCATGGATCCCTCGAGAGATCCCTTCAGGTTACGAGCGGTCTTCGCCATCCAAAAAATCATCCAGGTCAACAGTCCGGCCGCTAGGACAGACAGCGCACCGACAATGATCGGCTGAACCGTGTCGCTCGATTCGGCGAGAATATAAAAAATTGTGGCACCGGTGCCGAGTGAGACGATTACGGCCGCACCAACGCCCGCCCAGATCCGACTAATCAGGTCGCGACGATCAACCTTGACCGCAAAGGCGATGAGTATCCCGACGATGAGTGAGGCTTCAAGACCTTCACGAAGGCCAATAAGAAAATTTGCGAGCACGATTCTCCGATTTTCACTCAGCCAAGTATTTCTCGGTGGAATGAAGTAAGGCTTACCTTACCAAAGTTTTGATTGCCTCCGAGCGATACGGTGGTGTCATGTCTAATGCCTTGATTGTGATTGACGTCCAGAACGGTTTCGACGAACCCGTTTTTGGCCCGCGCAACAACCTCGCCTGCGAAGATAACATCCGTAGGCTGCTCACCCACTGGAGAGAAAGTGGTCAACCCGTCGTTCTTGTTCGACACGATTCGAAACATCCCGGTTCGCCGCTCGAGCCGGGTCAGCCCGGAAATGACCTCAAGCCAGGTATTGACGGTCCGCATGACCTGTTCATCACGAAGAGCACCAACTCTGCCTTTTACGGCACACCCGACCTTGACGGATGGCTCAAATCACATGGGGTGACACACGTGACGATTTGCGGTATCACGACGGATCATTGTTGCTCGACGACCGCGAGAATGGCCGACAATCTCGGGTATTCGGTCAACTTCGTGCTCGACGCGACGCACACTCACGATAGAACATCCACCGATGGCTCGGTCATCGTCGCCGACGACGTCGCGCGCGTCAACGCCGCCAGCTTGGACGGAGAGTTTGCCCGTGTCATCACGACCACAGAGGCGATTAAGGGCTAGGGTCGCCGAATGGCTACTAAAAACACTCTTGTCCCGGCCCTTGTTGTCGAGTTCCTCGGAACCGCGCTTCTCGTTGCAGCGCAGATCGGCACTGGGTACGCACTGACCGGTCTCGCGCAGGTTGGAATTCCCCAGATGGTGACTTTCGGTATCGCCATCGTCAGCGCATTTGCGCTCGCAATCGCCATCACCATGGGCGGACCGATATCGGGAGGACACTTCAATCCAGCCGTGACGATCGCTCTCACCCTGACGAAGAACTCTCCGGTAGAACGAGCCCTCCCGTACGTCGTTTCTCAACTCGTCGGCGGATTCCTTGCCGCCGTAGTTGCAAATTTTTTATGGGCGGGAACGACCGTCACCATGACGGTCGGAACGCCTCCTATCCCCAACCAACTCGCCAGCGAACTTCTCGCAACAGGCGTGCTCGTCGGAATCGTTGTGGCAATGGTTCGCCGTAATGGCGGTCAGGGGCTGAACTGGCTGGTTCCCGCCTGGGTGGGTACCGCAATATTCCTTACTCCGACCGGATGCATGGCTAACCCCGCAGTGACATTCGGGCACATGTTTACCGACTCCTACACCAGTGCAGCACCGGAAGCCGTGCCGTCATACATCGGAATTCAGCTCTTCGCAGCTCTGATTGTCGCCGGAGTAACTCTGGTATTCGCTCCCAAGGTCACGACACTGAAGACGGCGGCCTCGAAGAAGTAATCCGAGCTAGCCAACGCGCCGATATGGGATCTCGCAACGAAATCTCGTGATAAACCTGTAGGTATGACCGAGGAAGCGAAGTACACCGTGATGGGACGACTCGACGGGGTCGAGTTCCGCACCTATGAGCCACACGTGCTCGTCAGTGTGACCGTCCCCGGCAGTTTCGAATCGGCACCAAGCTACGGATTTTCCCCGCTGGTTCGCTACATTTCCGGGGAAAATCGCGGCGGCGAAAAAATTGCCATGACCGCCCCAGTTTTTCATGTCGCTGAATCGGAATCCGAACACACCATCTCGTTTGTGTTACCCCGGGATACGTCGACCGCGCCGTCGCCCGCCCGCGCAGACGTGACAACACACCAGGTGCCCGAGATAACCGTCGCCGCCGTTCGGTTCACTGGCGGGTGGCGAGAGGGCCGCGTCAAACGCTATGAAACCGAACTGCATCAAGCGTTATCCTCCATGGCAGTTCGAGAGACCGGCGCCGTAATGTTCGCGCGCTATGACCCACCGTGGAAGCCCGGCATTCTTCGCCGAAACGAAGTGCTCATTCCCGTAGACGCCGCGACTATCCCCCCGTTGTAACCTTCGCCCAGTTCGACGTGGATGTCCCTCGAACGACATACGAGAACACGGCGGCAACGAGACACAGTGCCGCTCCCCCGAGCCAGGCATACGTGTACGTGCCCATCACGTCGCGCACGAGTCCAGCTGCCGTCGCAGCGAACGCGGCTCCGACTTGGTGAGACGCAAAAACCCAGCCGAACACGATGGCCGCGCGGTCGCCGAAATACTCGCGGCACAGTGCAATAGTGGGCGGAACTGTCGCAACCCAGTCGAGCCCATAAACGACAACGAACAACACGATGCTGGGATGAATGTCCTTATCGAGCAGCAACGGCAGGAATGACAGTCCGATTCCACGAAACGTGTAATAGCCGACGAGGAGGTAACGGGGGTTGATGCGGTCCGTCAACCAGCCGGACGCGATAGTCCCCACGACGTCGAAAACCCCGACGACCGCAAGGAGCCCCGCGGCTACCGTGATGGACATTCCGTGATCGTGAGCGGAGGGAACGAAGTGAACGCCGACGAGACCGTTCGTCGTCGCCCCACAGATAGCGAATGCAGCGGCGAGTGCCCAAAAGGTTTTGGTCCGCGCAGCATCTCGAAGCGTGGTCAGCGCGAGCCGAACCGCACCCGTTCGTCGCGTTCGAGGTGGCGTAGTCCCAGGTTCGGCACCGTAGGCGTCGACACCGAGGTCGCTCGGGTGATTGCGAATGAAAAAGAATACGAGCGGTACGACAGCTAGTGCCGTTGCGGCAATGACCAGCGATGCTTCTCTCCACCCGATGTTCTCGGCCAGCGACGCGACGAGAGGAAGGAATATGAGTTGCCCGGTCGCACTCCCCGAGGCAAGCACGCCCGTGACGAGTCCGCGCCGCTTGACGAACCAGGTCCCCGAAATCTCTGCGACGAAGACGAGCGCCATGGAGCCCGTCCCTAGACCGATGAGCAATCCCCACGTGATGAGGAGAATCCATTCCGCCTGAGCAAAGACCGTCAAGCCGGAACCCGCGGCAATAAGAACCAGCGCGGCCATGGTGATTCCGCGAATACCGAATCGACCCATCAACGCCGCGGCGAACGGGGCGGTGAGTCCGTAGAGCAGGATGTTGAGGCTCACTGCGACGGACATTGTCGAAATCGGCCACCCAAATTCCTCGTTCAGTGGGATCATGAGAGGTCCGGGAGCAGCGCGAAAACCCGCCGCACCCATCAACGCGATGAACGCGACACCTGCGACGAACCACGCGGGGTGGATTCGACGCTTACGCAGAATCGTCATTGCTAACCCTTCGGGGTGGGAAAGAACGGTCTCGAAACACCGCCCATTTTCTCTAACACTCGCACAACCTGATGGCTGTAGCCATACTCGTTGTCGTACCAGACGTACACGACGGCATGATTGCCACTCGTGATGGTGGCGAGACCGTCAACTATGCCCGCACGCCGAGATCCAAGAAAGTCTGTCGAGACGACTTCAGCCGATTCGATGTAGTCAATCTGCTGCCGAAGTGATGAGTTGAGGGACGCGTTTCGCAGGAACGCATTGAGTTCCTCTTTCGTCACATCGCGTTCCAGTGTGAGGTTCAAGATTGCCATCGAGACATCGGGGGTCGGCACGCGAATCGCGTTTCCCGTTAATTTTCCCGCAAGTTCCGGCAGCGCTTTGGCGACCGCACGTGCGGCACCGGTCTCAGTAATCACCATGTTGAGGACGGCCGAGCGACCGCGGCGATCACCGGTGTGAAAGTTGTCGATGAGGTTCTGGTCGTTTGTGAACGAGTGCACGGTCTCAACGTGCCCGTACGACACGCCAAATTCATCGTTGATGACCTTCAGCACAGGAGTGATGGCGTTGGTCGTGCACGATGCGGCGGTGATAATCCGATCGTCGTCCACGATCGTGTTGTCGTTGATTCCGAAGACCACGTTCTTGAGAGCACCTTTGCCTGGCGCCGTCAACAAAACACGTCCGACGCCCTTAGATTTCACGTGCTGACTCAGTCCCTCTTCATCACGCCAGCGTCCCGTGTTGTCGACGATCACACAGTTTTCGATTCCGTAGGCCGGGTAATCAACATCGGCTGGGTCGTTCGCATAAATCACCTGAATCGACGTACCGTTCGCAATGATTCGATTGTTCGCCTCGTCCACGGTGATAGATCCATTGAATGGGCCGTGAACAGAATCACGTCGAAGAAGGCTCGCGCGTTTGACGAGATCTTTGGCGCCGCCGTGACGAACAACGATTGCTCGCAGTTGTAAACCGCCAATGTCCGCCGAACGGGACAACAAAATTCTCGCAATCAAGCGCCCGATTCGTCCGAATCCATAAAGCACAACATCGCGGCCCACTCGGGTATTGGAATCTCCGCCGTTCGCGATACTGGCCAGTTCCGCTGCGACGAACACGTCGATTGGGGGTTTTCCTGCGGCGAGGAACTCAGCACTGAGTCGTGCAACGTCGATGGAGGCCGCACCTGGGTTTATCGCAGCGGCAGCCCGGACGAGTTCGGACGTGAAATCAATACTCAATTCTTCGCCGTCGACGTGCCGAGCAAATCGGTGAATTCGGACAATGTCAATCGGGGACAGATTGAGAAGGCTGCGTCCATGAACGGACAACACAATCCCGTTCTCTCGATGCAAGCGCCCAATCAACGGGACGAGTTCCTCGGCGACGGCAATTTTGGCCGACCAGTCGTCGGCCGGTCGAATCTCGGGGCGGGTGTTCGGCACGGCGAAACCTTCCTGTGGCTGTTATGTAATCACTGTACCGAGCCGACAATCGCCCTCTCATCATGTTCGCTTCCTCCGAGGAATTTCACAGCCCCACCACATAAACTCAACGCCATGCACAAAATAGTTGCGCCGATTGCCCTGACCGCTCTGCTGGCACTGAGCCTCGGAGGTTGCTCGAGTGACCTGTTCGGGTTTCTGAATCACGGCAAGGAAACGCAGGCCCAACTGCCGCCATCGACAACGGCTCCGACATTTGCTCAACCGTTCGATTCCAACGACGTCATGTTTGCGCAAATGATGATTCCACACCACTCCCAGGCGGTCGAACTCGCGCTGCTCGCCGAAACCAACACCACGACTCCCGCCATTCTCGACCTCGCCGCGCGCATCAAAGGTGCGCAGCAACCCGAGATTGACACGATGACCGCGTGGCTCGCCGCGGCGGGCGCAATGGTGAACGGTCACGGATCCCACGGAATGTCGATGCCGGGCCTTGTCAGCGACGCCGACATGGCCGTGCTCGAAAAGGCAACCGGTGCCGAATTCGACGCGCTATTCCTCTCGCACATGATCCAACATCACGAAGGAGCGATCGACATGGCCAACGACGTGTTGGCGACGACACAGAATGATGACGTTAGGGCCTTGGCGAACGCAATCGTTGCTGCGCAGACCGCCGAGATCGTCGAAATGTCCGGCCTGCTCGGACCGTAACCGTTCTGCGGGTACACTGGAAGCACTGCACTCGAGATTTTTCGATGTGTGCGTCGAATAACGCATCCCTCACCGCTAGGCGGTTGACATCTTTTCTTCGGCGAACGACTGTGCCACTCGGCACGCTCGCCCACTCGATTGACCGAGCACCTTCGTGCCCGATTGGTCACCATGTGAAACTGGTATTACTGTGACTACTCACACCTTCAGCACGCTCGGCGTGCCCGCCCCTCTCGTCGCGGTCCTCGCGAAAGACGGCAAAGAAACCCCCTTCCCCATTCAGGTCGACACCCTGCCCGACACACTCGCAGGTCGAGACGTTCTCGGTCGAGGCAAAACCGGATCGGGAAAGACTCTCGCGTTCGCTATCCCGATGATTGCGCGCCTCGGCACCGAACTTGCTGGCGGAAAACGCCGCGCTGGCTATCCGCTCGGCTTGATTCTCGCACCGACCCGTGAACTCGCGACACAAATCGCCGCAGCGCTTCAGCCGCTCGCGGACGCGTATGGACTGCGATCGATGACCATATTTGGTGGTATTTCGCAGAATCGACAGGTCGCGACGCTCAAGGAGGGTGTCGATATCGTCGTCGCCACCCCCGGTCGTCTCGAAGACCTCATGAAACAGGGTTTCGTTCACCTCAGCGCTGTTGAGGTGACCGTCCTTGATGAGGCCGACCATATGGCCGACCTCGGATTCTTGCCGATCGTGACACGAATCCTCTCGGCGACACCGGCCGGCGGGCAACGAATGCTCTTTAGCGCCACGCTCGACAACGGTGTTGACAAACTCGTCAACAAATTCCTGCAGAACGAGGTTCTGCACTCGGTCGACGAAGCGAATTCTCACGTCGCTGCGATGACCCACCACGTATTCGAGGTCGACGACGTTGACCGCAAGAACGCGCTCATCAAGGCGCTCGCGTCTGGGACGGGACGCCGCGTTTTGTTCATGCGCACCAAGCACCACGCAAAGAAACTCGCCAAGGTTCTGATCGAGGCGGGAATCCCCAGCGTCGACCTTCACGGAAACCTGTCTCAGCCTCAGCGGGATCGGAACCTCGAGGCGTTCAGCACAGGGCGCGTCAAAGTACTCGTTGCAACCGACGTTGCGGCTCGCGGCGTTCACGTCGACGACATCGAACTCGTCATCCACGTCGACCCGCCCATGGAACACAAGGCGTATCTTCACCGTTCGGGCAGAACCGCCCGTGCCGGTTCCGAAGGTGACGTCGTCACCATTTGTCTTCCGACCCAAAAGAAAGACCTCGCGGCACTCCTTCGCAAAGTATCAATCACCGTCACGCCTCAGTCCGTCACCGCTGATTCACCGGCGGTCGTCAAACTCATTGGTGAAGTCGCTGCGTACGTCAAGCCAGCACCTCGTGAGGTTCAGCAACAAGGCGGACGCGGAAAATCCACTGGCGCCAATGCTCAGCGCACGCGTTCACAGCGAGACCGTTCCGGTCGTCCCGCTGCCACGAGCACGGTCGGCGAGCGTCCCGGTCAATCTGCAAACAACTTCCGCGGAAGCCGCAACACGCAGCCGACGCGATCGATTCGCCCGCAGGGGCGCTAGCACATCTCGTCGGGCTGCACAGTCGGGCATCCCGTCGGGCAGCACAGTCGG
>WLFX01000034.1 GCA_009703545.1 Actinomycetota bacterium | reverse complement strand
TACCCCGTCCGCATGATTCTCCTGATGGGCACGATGGGCTTTCACGCCTTCTTTGGGCTGTCGTTGATGACTGGGACCTCGTTGTTGTTGCCTGAATGGTTTGGCGCGATGGGACGAACGTGGGGCGACTCCCCGCTCGTTGACCAACAGGTGGGTGGCGCAATCGCGTGGGGAATCGGCGAGTTGCCGACACTCATCCTTTCGGCACTTGTCGTGCGTTCGTGGATTCGATCTGACGAACGTGACTCAAAGCGATCAGACCGCCAAGCGGTCCGCGACCATGACGCTGAACTCGAGGGATACAACGCGATGCTTGAGAAACTCGAGAAACGTCGGCCGACCACCAGGTGAATTGTCGCGGATTTGTCACCAACTCCGCCCCGCCTCCGCGCTGCGAAAGGGTAGGCGGGTACTCTGGAGAATCCGACGAAAGGCGCAATTGTGTTTGAACTCACGCCCGAACAAGCGCGCGTGATGGACATCATTGAGGGCACTCGCGAACATGTTTTCGTCACGGGGCGAGCCGGCACCGGCAAATCGACGTTGTTACAGGAATTTGTCGAGCAAACATCGAAATCGCTCGTCATCGGTGCCCCCACGGGCGTCGCGGCCCTCACCGTCGGCGGTCAAACCATTCACTCGCTGTTCCGATTACCCATCGGGCTGGTGACCGATCGCACCAAGTTCTACCCGTTGTCCGACGATGCCAGGGTCTTGTTGCGCAGAATCGACACCGTCGTCATCGACGAGATTTCTATGGTCCGCTGCGATCTGCTCGACGGCCTGGACCGTCGGCTCCGAGCGACCCGAGGTCGAAAGAACGAGCCCTTCGGCGGTGTGCAGGTCGTGATGTTTGGTGACCCGTATCAACTTCCGCCAGTGCTCAAGGATGGTCCGGAAAAGCAATACCTCATGGACAACTATCGTTCCCCCTGGTTCTTCGATTCGAAGGTGTGGGGAGAGGCGCAACCTCGCGTTGTCGAATTGACCGACGTCAAACGCCAGGACGAAGCGGAATTTCGCGACATTCTCGATCGAATGCGCAATGGTCAAATGACGACAACCGATGGCGCAGTCCTCAACGACATCGGCGCTCGCCGGCCAATCCCCGAGGGAACTGTGACTCTCGCAACCACCAACGTCAGCGCGAACAGCATCAATGCAAAGGCCCTCAAGGAATTGCCGGGGAAGGTCAAGGTAGCGCGCGCCATCATCGACGGTGATTTCGGTGGTCAATTGCCTGCCGAAGAAGAACTCGAACTCAAGCCCGGCGCCCGGGTCATGTTCTTGCGAAACGACTCCATCGCCGACGGAAACCGCTGGGTGAATGGCTCTGTCGGCACCGTCGTCAAGGTCGACGGAGCTGTGCACGTCGCTCTCGATACCGACCCCAGCAACTCTGTCGAAGTCCAGCCGGTTCAGTGGGAAAAAATCCAGTACACCTACGACCCCGAAGCAAACAGTGTTGAGGCCGACGTGATGGCGACTTTTGCGCAATACCCGCTGCGTTTGGCGTGGGCGGTCACAATCCACAAATCGCAAGGCCAGACGCTCGACTCCGCTGTCCTTGATTTTGGTCGCGGCGCGTTCGCCAACGGTCAGGCCTATGTTGCGTTCTCGCGTATCCGAACGCTCGAAGGGGTCTTCTTGTCACGAACCCTGCAGCCCACCGACATTCAGGTCGACCGTCGTGTCGTCGACTTCATGCGCACTGCCAAGGACAACGACTTCCTCGAATAGCGTTTAGAACGGAGGAGGTTTTGGCCTCGAGCGCCCGAGTGATTCGAACATCTGATCCTGTGTCACGGAATTGACACCCGATTGCAACAACCCCAACTGAGTGTGCTGCGGAAGTCCCTCATTGTGAATTATGACAAAGCCGTTCGGCGCACCCTTGAGGGCACCCTCGGCGGTCGAGACGACCAGCATCCATCCGGTGGTCATCATTGACTCGCCGTATTTCGCTTTGATGAATTGCGAGACCGCATCGTCCATTGTGATTTCCATTTACTCTCCGTCCAATTCCGGGGTTTGCGGAAGGTCGCTAAGGATACAGACCACCACCGACGCAAAACCCGCACCTCCTCTCATGGGACTGTTCACAACAAATGATTAGTAGTATCATTATTGATATTGTTCCGCAGTGAAGAAGATTGAAAAATCACTGCGTAATCTGCGGAACAACCCTGAAAAAGCACAATTTGCCGAGTTGCTCGCGGTTTGTGTGTATTTTTTCGGGAAGCCGCACCGCCATGGAGGTTCACACATTGTTTTTCGAACGGGGTTGCTCGAGGACCCGCGCATTGTGATTCAAGCGCGGGGCAAATCGGCAAAGGGGTATCAGGTTCGCCAACTTCTCATGCTGATAGACAAAATGGAGAGGGATAGTTCTCATGATTGATCCGACTCATTACAAATACAGCGTTCAGTGGAGCGCGCGCGACTCAGAATTTGTGGGAACGGTGGCCGAGTTCCCCTCGCTTGCTTGGCTTGACGAAAGTGAACGCGACGCGTTTGAGGGCATCAAACAAATCGTCGCCGACATCGTGGCGGAAATGACCGAGGGCGGAGAGACGCCGCCGACGCCATTGTCGGAGAGGGATTTCTCGGGGAAACTGATGCTCCGAATTCCGCCTGAATTGCATCAGCGACTTGCGACCGAAGCAGCAGAGAACAACATCTCACTGAACCGACTCATCTCAGCCAGGCTTGCCAAAGCCGGTTGAGAACGCCGAAACGGTAGGCTCGTCCCATGCTTCTCAGTGATCGCGATATTCGTGCCGAGATCGAATCGGGACGTGTGCAGCTCGACCCGCTCGACTTGGGGATGATTCAGCCATCCAGCATTGATGTGCGTCTCGACAAGTTCTTTCGGTTGTTCGACAACCACAAGTACCCCTTTATTGACCCGGCCGAGGAACAACCCGATTTGACGCGCGGAGTCGAAGTCGATCCAGGGGAAGCCTTCATTTTGCACCCTGGGGAGTTCGTGCTCGGTTCGACGTTCGAGCTCGTCACGCTTCCCGATGACATCGCTGCACGCCTCGAAGGTAAATCGTCTCTCGGTCGCTTGGGGCTCCTGACGCATTCAACCGCAGGCTTCGTCGACCCCGGGTTCAGCGGGCACGTCACTCTCGAACTGAGCAACGTCGCGACCCTGCCCATTAAGTTGTGGCCGGGAATGAAGATCGGCCAGTTGTGCTTCTTCCGCCTTACCTCACCGAGCGAACACCCATACGGTAGCGACAAATACGGAAGTCGCTACCAGGGCCAGCGCGGACCGACGGCCTCACGTTCGTGGAAGAACTTCCACAAGACCGCTCTTTAGGCGAGGTGTGATTCGACCAGCTGTTCGTGTTGCCACACGAGCCATGGACTGAACGCGAATGGAGCTCCCTCGATAGCGGCGCGTAAATTGTCGGGGTTGACCCACCGCCATTCGGCTACCTCGGCGGGTGACGGGTTCGGCTCACCGACAACGGTCGCTGCGAAAACAGGGCAGATCTCGTTTTCCACGATGCCCGACGCATCGATGGCACGGTAGCGGAAGTCTGGAAGCGCTGGTCGGATATCGCGAACCGTGATGCCCAACTCTTGCTCTGCGCGCCGGCGAATTGCGTCCTCCATCGACTCGTCAGGGCCCGGGTGTCCGCAGAAGGAATTGGTCCACACGCCAGGCCACGTCAGCTTTGACAGTGCCCGCCGGGTGATGAGTATCTCGCCAGAGGCGTTCGTCACGTGGCACGAAAAAGCCAGGTGTAAGGGGGTGTCGTTGGTATGGACTGTCGCCTTCGGCGCGGTCCCAACACGTGAACCGTCCTCGGCAAGGAGGACGACCAATTCTTCAACAGCGCTCATTACTACTCAGGCTATCCTGAGAGAGTGCTGTTGGAAAAGACCCTGATGTTCGTGGCGAAACGATGACTCGCCTCGGCCTTTACAATCGCGTTGCGGAACGCTCGGCGTCTCTCGTCATCCGCGAATACTCGACGTCTTTCGGGTTGGCATCCCGCATACTATCCACGGGATCTCGTCAACACATTGACAATGTCTATGCGCTCGTGCGGCTGGCCGACGAAATCGTCGACGGCGTTGCGGTCGAGGCGGGCCTCACGCCGAAAGAGGCCGGCCAGCAGCTAGACGCGCTCGAATCGGACACGTATCGGGCGATGGAAACGGGATATTCGACGAACCTGATTGTCCATGCCTTCGCGCTCACGGCCCGCGACGTCAATATCCAGAAAGACATCGTTGAGCCGTTCTTCACGTCGATGCGAATGGACCTGACTGACCGCGTTTACACTCAGGAATCGTTCGACGCCTATGTATACGGGTCGGCTGAGGTTGTCGGGCTGATGTGCCTCGCAGTGTTCATCCGCGATGACAAGCCGGACACCGAAACCGCGCGAACGCTGTATGCCGGTGCGCGTGCCCTCGGTTCAGCCTTCCAAAAGGTGAATTTCCTGCGCGATCTGGCCGCCGACGTCGACGATCTCGGGCGCTCGTATTTCCCTGGAATAACGATTGCCGCGTTCACCGAGGAGGACAAGCATCGCCTCTGTGATGATATTTCCGACGACCTCGATGCCGCCGCGCGGACTATCCCTCTGTTGCCACGCGACGCGGCACGGGCGGTGGGACTCGCGCACGGCCTGTTCGCCCGACTCAATTCGCGAATTCGCTCGACCCCAGCGGAAACTGTCAAATCGACACGCATCCGTGTGAACGACCTCGAAAAGATCCTCATCGCGGTTCGCGTCATCGTGCGCGGCGGAAAGTAAGTCCATGACCCAGAAGCACGTCGTTATCATCGGAGCCGGCATCGGCGGGCTGGGCGCTTCGGGCCTTCTCGCAAAAGACGGTTACCGCGTCACTGTGCTCGAGTCGCTGCCCAATGTCGGTGGCCGTGCGGGCACGTGGTCTAAGGACGGTTTCCGCTTTGACACGGGGCCGTCGTGGTACCTCATGCCCGAAGTGTTCGATCATTACTTCCGGCTAATGGGTTCGTCCAGCGCGAAGGAACTGAAACTTAGCCTCCTGGACCCCGGGTACCGCGTGTTCTTTGAACCGAAGGGCAAGGGTCGAGCCGAGCACGTCGACATCGAGGTCGGTCGCGACAAGAACATCGACATGTTCGACACAATCGAACCGGGTTCGCGCGCGGCGGTTGGAAAATACCTCGATTCGGCGACGGAAACCTACGAGGTCGCAAAGAAGTACTTCCTGTATTCCTCGTTCCAGAGCCTTTTGCCGTTGTTCAATCGCGAAGTCCTCGGGCGACTCGGCACGCTCGTTCGCTTGCTGACTGGAACGATCTGGTCGTTTGTTGGTCGACACGTCAAGTCCACCCGCGCCAAGCAAATTCTGGGATATCCCGCGGTGTTCCTCGGGGCGAGCCCGTTCAACGCGCCCGCGATGTTCCACCTCATGAGCCATCTTGATCTGGTCGACGGCGTCCTCTATGCTCAGGGCGGGTTCACTCGAGTTATTCACGCAATTCGTGACCTTGCCACCAAAGCCGGCGTCGTCATTCACACGAACTCGCCGGTCACGTCGATCACCTTCGACACAGAGAACGGCGCGAAGGCAACGGGTGTGACCTACAGGGACGCAAAGGGCGCCGAGCACACGATCAAGGCGGACATCGTGGTGTCGGGCGCCGACCTTCATTTCACCGAAACACAGCTGTTGCCCGACGATCTGCAGACATTCCCCGAGACCTGGTGGGAGAACAAGACTCCGAGCCCGGGCGCGGTGCTCATGTACCTCGGGGTCAAGGGAAAGCTACCCGAATTGTTGCACCACAGCCTCTTTTTCACCGAGAACTGGGACGAAAACTTTTCGCAGGTGTTTGCCAAGAAGCCCACGATGCCGAACCCTGCGTCCTTCTATGTGTGTAGGCCCTCCGCCACAGACGACGAGGTCGCACCGAAGGGGCACGAGAACATATTCGTTCTCGTTCCCTGCCCCGCCGACGTGACGCTCGGCAAGGGGGGCCTCGACGGCAAAGGCGACAAAACCATTGAGGAAATCGCGGACCGCACTATTGACGCAATCGCGCACTGGGCAGGAATCCCCGACTTCCGCGATCGAATCGTCCTCCGTCGAACCGTTGGCCCCGCCGATTTCCAGAACGATCTCAATGCCTGGAAAGGCAACGCGCTCGGACCGGCTCACACGCTCATGCAGAGCGCCGTGTTCCGCGCGGGCAACGTCTCAAAGAAGGTCGATGACTTGTATTACGTCGGGTCCAGCACCATTCCTGGAATCGGGCTCCCGATGTGTCTCATTTCGGCCGAGGTGTTACTCAAGCGACTTCGGGGTGATGTGTCCGCGACGCCGCTTCCCGACGTTGAGATCGGTTCCTAACTAGCGAACGAACTTCGGCCGAAGCGGAAGCATCAAGACGAGACCCAGCGCGAGAACCGCGACGATTCCGAGAATGCCCCAGTAATCAGCGCCCCCGAGGGTGACGAAGAACGCGAAGAGCGCGGGCGTAATAAATGAGATTGCACGCCCCGTCGTTGCGTACAGACCGAACAGTTCACCCTCCCCTCCGTCAGGAGCGAGGCGGGCGAGAAGCGACCGTCCTGCAGCCTGTGCCGGGCCTACAAACATCGTGAGCAAGAGCCCAAATACCCAAAACACCGTCGAGCCACCATCGTGCAGAACGAACAGCATCGTTCCGGAAATCACCAGACCGAAGAGCGAACCGACAATAACGCCTTTCGACGAGAAACGATCGTCGAGAATTCCGCCAGCGAAAACGCCGAGACCCGCGATGAGGTTTCCGCCGATTGCAAAGAAGATGACCTCGGTGTCCGACAGCCCGAAGACTTTCCCTGCGAGGATTCCACCGAAGGTGAAAACTCCGACGAGTCCATCACGGAACACGGCGCTCGCAAGGAGGAAGTAGAACGTTTGGGGGGCAGTCTTCGCAAGATGCCCGATTTTGCGGAAGACCTTGGCGTACGAACCGAAAATTCCGAGTTTGGCGTCAGGGTCGACCGCGGTGTTTTCGGGGACAAACAACAGCACGGGGATTGCGAAGATGGCCGACCAGATGGCCGCCAACAGCGCGATGTACCGAATGTTGAGCCCGGCGTCTTCGGTGACTCCGAACCAGTGGACGTCGCCCAGAATGAATCCGATCAGTGCGATGACGAGGACGACGATTCCTCCGAGATAACCGAGCCCCCAGCCGAAACCGCTGATTCGACCGACGTTGCTGGGGGTTGAGATTTGGAGGAGCATCGCGTTGTAGTTGACGTTTGCCATCTCGTAAAAAACGGTAGCAATGGTGATGAGCACGAGGCCCGTAATGAAGAAGTTGGGTGTTCCCTCGACGAAAAACATCGCGAGCGTCGCCACAATCACAACAAGTGTGTTGATTCCAAGCCAGCGGCGGCGTCGACCACCCTGGTCGGTGCGCTGCCCGACGATGGGGGCAAGAATCGCCACCACCACGCCACCAATTGCAAGAGCCCAGCCGAGGTTTGCGGTCAATGCCGAGCTCGCGGCGTTGTAAACCCGTTCCTCGAACCCACCTTCGATGGTGACGCCAGGCCTCGGCTTGTAGGCCGCGACGACGTCGGGATCGATGAAGTAGTCCGACACGATGTAACGCGCAAACACGAACGTCGTGATGAGCACGGAGAACGCGGAAGTTCCCCAGTCCCAGAGCGCCCACGAGATTGTCTGGATGAGTGGAGTCTTCCCGCGGGCTTGATTAACGGCGCTGTTCGTCATGCCATAACGCTAGCGCGTGGCGGGTGAATTTGGAAAGCATCCGCCCTGAATTCCTGAATATGAGCGACACACGCTCAAGTTTTTCGCATTCGACTTGACAAAGTTATCCCCAGATGTCAAACTTGACACAACGCGACTCAAGTTGTCAGTCAGACTGGCAGCAACCGCGAGATTTTCACACCAAACCGAAACATCGCCGGCAACGGCGGGAAGGAAAGACACAATGGCACGAGCTGTTGGAATCGACCTCGGAACGACCAACTCGGTCGTCGCGGTCCTCGAAGGCGGAGAACCCACCGTCATCGCTAACGCGGAAGGTTTCCGCACGACTCCGTCGATTGTCGCATTCACAAAGGACGGCGAGGTGCTCGTCGGTGAAACCGCAAAGCGCCAAGCTGTCACGAACGTGGACCGCACCATCGCGTCCGTCAAACGACACATGGGAACCACGTGGACTCAGGACGTTGACGACAAGAAGTACACCGCCCAGGAAATCTCGGCGCGAATCCTCGGGAAACTCAAGCGCGACGCTGAGACCT
>WLFX01000033.1 GCA_009703545.1 Actinomycetota bacterium | reverse complement strand
CCGGTGCTCTCGGTCCTTAGCTTCCGGACTCCCGACGAAGCGATTGTCAAGGCGAACAACACGCCGTATGGCCTGAGCGCGGGGATTTGGACTCAGAACGCGAGCCGAATGTTGCGCGTCGCCGATTCGCTTCGAGCCGGCGTGGTGTGGGCGAATACGTTCAACCAGTTTGACCCGACGAGCCCTTTCGGCGGATACAAGGAATCGGGATATGGACGCGAAGGTGGCCGACACGGTCTCGCGGCCTACCTCGCAAACGGAGGTGCACGATGAGCCGTCTCGCCATTCCCAAGACGTACAAACTTTTTATTGGTGGAAAATTCCCGCGCAGTGAATCGGGTCGAACCACCGAAGTGTCAGGCCCAACGGGTGACTTCATCGCCAATGTCGCCAAGGCCAGCCGCAAGGACGCTCGCGATGCGGTGGTCGCCGCTCGCGCTGCGTGGGCTGGGTGGTCAGGTGCTAGCGCATACAACCGTGGTCAGGTTCTCTATCGTGTCGCCGAGATGCTCGAAGGGCGTCTCGACCAATTCGTCGCCGAAATAGTGGAGTCGACGGGCGTCACGGCGCCCGATGCACGACGGGAAGTGACCGCAGCGAGCGATTGCCTCGTCTGGCACGCGGGATGGACTGACAAGTTTGCCCAGGTTCACGGCGGGGCAAACCCCGTCGCTGGCCCGTTCTTCAACCTGTCCGTTCCCGAATCCACCGGTGTCGTCGCGCTCGTCGCGCCATCCGTTGCGGGGTCGTCACTGCTCGGTCTCGTGGCATCAATCGCGCCGGCACTGACAACTGGGAACGTCGTCGTTGTGCTCGCGAGCGAACTAGCACCGTGTGCGGCGATGACGTTCGCCGAGGTTCTCGCCACAAGCGATGTTCCCGGCGGAGTTGTCAACATTCTCACCGGGTCTGTCACCGAGGTCGCACCGTGGTTGGCATCACACGCCGATGTCAACTCCATTGATTTGACCGGCGCGGCCCGCGAGATTGCTGTTGAATGCGAACGCGCGGCGGCGGAAACGCTCATGCGCGTTGTGCGCCCGGGAACATTCGGGCCAACCGAATCCGCGTTCAATCGAATCGCCGCGTTTGTCGAGACGAAGACCGTGTGGCACACGAAGTCGCTTGCCTAAGGGCATCCGCCTGAACCCCGCTGGTACCCTCCAAAGGTGATGAGCGGAATCCTTCTCGTCGACAAACCCACGGGTCCGTCGAGTCACGGGGTCGTGTCGGCCGCGCGAAAAGCGCTCGGCACGCGCAAGATCGGTCACGCCGGGACGCTCGACCCGATGGCCACGGGACTCTTGGTTCTTGGCGTCGGACCATCGACTCGGCTTCTGACCTACCTGGTTGGTGCGGACAAGACCTACACCGCGACGATTCGGTTGGGGTTCTCGACCGTCACCGATGACGCCGAGGGCGACGTGATTGCTACAGCCGACCGCGCAATTCTTGAGTCCATCACCGACACCGACCTTCAGCGCGAGATCGCCGCGCTGACCGGGGTCATCGAGCAACGGCCTTCGGCAGTGTCGGCAATCAAAGTGGACGGTCAACGTGCCTACAACCTGGTGCGGGCGGGGGACGATGTTGTTCTCGATGCACGCACCGTGACCGTGTCGCGTTTCGAATCGCACGGCATCCGCCGAACCCCCGGTGCCATCGATATCGACGTGACGGTCGATTGTTCGTCGGGCACCTATATCCGTGCGCTCGCCCGAGACATCGGCGCCGCGCTTGATTGCGGGGGACACCTCACGGCGCTGCGTCGCACTCGGGTCGGGGCACTGTCGGTCGAGGATGCCTGTTCGGTCGACGACATTTCGGCCGAGCAGCTCATTACCGCCACCCGAATCGCGAGCGACCTCTTTCCCGTGTTAGCGGTGACCGATGCCGAGGCGATTGACATTGGTCACGGCAAAAAGGTGGCGACATCACATCCCGATGCGCCTCTCGTTGCTGTCGTTCACGGCGACCGTCTCATCGCGATCGCGACGGTGTCGAAGGGCGTCACTCGAGTCGTGACAGGCTTTCCACATGATTGAGTGGCTCACGGTCGCGAGTGTCGCCGTTGTGGTCGCCGTGGGGTTAATCTCGGTGGTCTCGGGGATTCGCGGAAATCCACCGCGGGACCTCACCGTCCTCGGCACTCTGTCGGTGGCGGGCGTGCTCGTCGTCCTCATGATGGTTGCAATTGTCCAACCACTCGTGGGGAACCCTGCTGGCGGCGATGCGCTCGAGTTTTGGTTGTACCTCGTCACCGCGCTCGCGATGACCATCGGTGTCACCGTGTGGGCACTGGTTGACCGAACCCGATTCGCGACGATTGCCATGGGAATCGTGTCTCTCGCCATAGCGGTCATGATCGTGCGCATGTCGATCATTTGGAACGGGGCGTAGTGGCGTCTCTTCCGAGAGGTGAGGTTGCGCCGCGGGACGGATCGATCCCCTCAGTTGGTCGTGCAGAGACGCCGTTTGGCATATATCTGCACATTCCGTTTTGCACCGTTCGATGCGGGTATTGCGATTTCAACACCTACACGGCGACGGAATTGCGGGGCGTGACACGTCAGTCGTTCGTGGACGACCTACTTGCCGAAATCGTCTTTGCCGAACGCGTGTTGGTCGACAACGGTTCACCGCGACGCCCTGCGGCGACCGTGTTTATCGGGGGAGGCACCCCGACACTCTTGCCCGAGGGCGACATCGCCCGTGTGCTTGACGCGGTGCGCACGTCGTTCGGCATTGCTGACGACGCAGAGGTCACCATCGAAGCGAATCCCGACACGGTTACCCGTGAGTCTCTTCTCGCATTTGCGGTGGCGGGCGTCACACGAGTCTCGGTCGGGATGCAATCGGCGGTGCCCCGCGTTCTCTCGATTCTCGACCGCACCCACGAGCCCGCGTCCGTCGCCACGGCCGTCGCCTGGGCAAAAGAGGCAGGTCTACAAACCTCGGTGGACCTTATCTATGGAACGCCGGGCGAAACATTGGATGAGTGGCGGGCCAGCCTCGATGCCGCCATTGCACTCGAAACCGACCATATCTCGGCCTATTCCCTCATCGTCGAAGAGGGCACGGCTCTCGAACGCCGCATTCGCCGTGGCGAACTAGACGCGATCGACGACGACACCCACGCCGACATGTACGAGTTGGCGGATGCGTTACTCACCGAGGCTGGATTCGACTGGTACGAAGTGAGCAACTGGGCACGCGGTGCAGGGACCCGGTCGCGACACAACCTGTCCTATTGGCAAGGCGCCGATTGGTGGGGGTTCGGGCCGGGTGCGCATAGCCACCTCAACGGCGTCCGGTGGTGGAACGTCAAGCACCCGGCTGCCTACGCCGAGCGCATCTCGGCCGGCGAATCACCAGCGCTGGAACGCGAAGTACTCGATGCTGATCAGCGCGCCGACGAAGTTGTACTGCTCGGAATTCGCGTTCGCAACGGAATTGCCATCGACGGGCTCACGCCAACTGGACGAAAAGCTGTCGCAGGACTCATCGCCGACGGACTCGTCGAGGGGACTGAGGCCATCGCGGGGCGGCTCGTGCTCACGAAACGTGGACGTTTGCTCGCTGATTTCGTCGTGCGCACGATTCTCGCCGACTGAGCGGTGCTGAGGTAACGGTCCGTAATTGCACCCGTTGCGTCGACCGCGCGTACTATTGAGGGATTAGCAATCTATGCCCGAGAGTGCCAATGAGAGGAGTCTTCGTGGTTTCGCAACGCGCGCTCGACGTCCTCCGCGTCATCGTCGAGGACTACGTCGATTCACGTGAACCAGTGGGGTCGCGTGCAATTGTCGAACGCCATGATTTTGGGGTCTCGGCGGCGACGATTCGCAATGACATGGCGATCCTTGAGGAAGCAAATCTCATTCATGCGCCGCACACGTCGGCGGGTCGCGTCCCGACGGACCTCGGATATCGCCGTTTCGTCGATTCCCTCAGCGACATTCGACCGTTGACTGTTCAGCAGGTTGGCGCCATCCAGCGATTCCTTGATGAGTCGCTCGACCTCGACGATTTTTTCGCTCGCACGGTCAAGATGTTGTCCGACCTCACGAACCAGGTTGCGATGGTGCAATTTCCGACACTCGGCAACGAACGCGTCGCACACGTAGAGATTGTTCCCGTTTCGCCCAGCAAGGCCTACCTCATCTTGATAACGGCTGGGGGAAGCATTGATCGTCGAATGGTCGATTTTGACGCGGAACTCGACGAGTCGACACTTGCCGACGTGCGTGCCCGAGTTGCGACAACCCTTGCCAGTGTTTCGCTCAGTGAGGTGGACGGCGCGATGTCCTCTCTCGGCGAGTCAGTTCCGCCAACCTTGCGTCCGATCATCGACGGCGTCCGCACGGCACTCAAGTCTCAGGTCGATTCGCATCGCAAGGATCGGCTAATTGTCGCCGGCACCCCCAAACTCGTTCGGGCAGACGTCGATTTTGCGGGATCCGTCGCGCCAGTTCTCGATGCAATCGAAGAGCAAGTGACACTGTTGCGCTTGTTCGGCGAAATGCGTGCACACGGCGATGACTCTGGTGTTCGAATCGGACGTGAGATGTCCGATGATCTGTCTGATACCGCCGTCATTTCGCACGCGTACTCGGCGATGGGAGGCGACTCGTCACGAGTGGCGATTCTGGGGCCGACGCGCATGAACTATCCGCTGAACATGGCGGCGGTCGAGGCTGTTGCCCGCTATTTGTCGCAGGTTTTGGGAGACGACGCATAAATGGACCATTACGAGATTTTGGGGGTCGCCCGTGACGCCAGCCAGGACGACATCAAGAAGGCGTATCGGAAACTCGCGCGCGAACTCCACCCCGATGTGAATTCAGAGGAGGGCGCTGAGGAACGGTTCAAGGCAGTGACCCACGCCTACGATGTTTTGGGTGACGCCGAACAGCGCCGAAATTACGACATGGGTGGCCAGAGCAACTTTGGCGGGATGCCCGGATTCGGGAACATGGGCGACGTCTTCGATGCGTTCTTCGGCGGAAGCCAATCTCGTGGCCCGCAGTCGCGGGCGCAACGCGGAAACGACGCCCTGCTTCGAGTCGACATCGAACTCGTCGATGTGATTTTCGGGGGCGATCGTGAAATCGAAGTTGACACCGCAGTCGTGTGTGACACCTGTCAGGGAACGTGCTGTGCACCTGGAACTAGTCCCTCTCGCTGTGACGTCTGTGGCGGAAGTGGCTCTGTGCAACGGCAAGTTCGCAGCCTATTGGGGAACATCGTCACGGCGACGCCGTGTGGTTCGTGTCGCGGATACGGAACGGTCATCGCGGCCGCGTGTCCCACGTGTGCTGGTCACGGACGCGTTCGGGCACGGACGACTCTCGACGTTCACATCCCGGCGGGAATCGAAACTGGTCAACGCGTTCATTTGCGCGGTGTCGGTGAGGTCGGTGAAGCGGGCGGTCCGGCTGGCGACGTCTACGTCGAATTCCATGTGACCCCCTCTGAGGTCTGGGCGCGTCAGGGCGATGACCTTCTCGCAACGATTCAGATTGACATGGTCGATGCGATTCGCGGAACGACCGTGACACTCGACGCTCTCGACGGTGAAGTGTCGGTCGACATTAAAGCCGGAGCACAGTCGGGTGACGTGATTGTCGTCAAAAGCCGCGGGGTCGGCCACTTGCGTGGAAGCGGTCGGGGCGATGCGAAGTTTGGCGTTCAGGTGATGACCCCAGGCAAACTCAACGCTAAGGAATCCAAACTCATCGAGGAATTTGCGGCGCTACGGCCCGCGGCTGCGCCTCATTTGGCCGAGCACCGCCAGGGACTTTTTGCCAAACTTCGCGATCGTTTCTTCACGGTCTAATGGCAAACCTTTACTTCACCGAAACGCCCCTCGATGCGTCGACTGTCCGCGTCCACTTGACGGGGGACGAGGCGCGCCATGCGGTTCAGGTCGCGCGTGTTCGCGCCGGTGAACGATTTCTGGTGTCCGACGGTTGTGGATGGTGCGCCGAAGCGGTCGTCACATCGGCTGACAAGTCCGTTGTTGCGTGCAACGTCGAACACGTTCGGTTCGACCCTGCCCCTGCACCGCGTTTCGTTCTTGCGCAGGCCCTCGCCAAGGGCGACCGCGATGAAATGGCGATTCAGATGGCGACCGAACTCGGTGTCGACACGGTGATTCCGTGGCAGTCGGAACGGAGCGTCTCGCGCTGGGCGGGCGACAAGGTCGCCAAAGGAATTGCGCGGTGGACGGCAATCGTGCGTGAGGCATCCAAACAGTCGATGCGCAGTCGGATCCCGACGGTTACCGACCCGACGTCGACCGCCACGCTCTGCGGCCGTGTGCCCGAGGCGAATTGGATCGTTCTCGATCCGCGCTCGACGACCAGTCTGACGGTGTGGTTCGCGTCGGCCAGTAACCCGACCACCGTCGGTGTGATTGTCGGGCCCGAGGGGGGCATTACCGACGACGAGATCGGACGATTCACCGCCGATGGCGCCACCCCCGTTCGACTTGACGGACCGATCCTGCGCACATCAACGGCAGGCCCCGCCGCGATTGCCGCCATTCTCGCCCTGAGCGGTACCTGGTAGCGCGGTTAGAATGGACTCAATGAGTATTTTTTCCGCCATCATCGCCCGCGAGATTCCGGCCGACATCGTTTTCGAGTCGGACTCGATCATCGCGTTCCGTGACATCGCGCCACGGGCTCCGATACACATCCTGGTCGTTCCAAAGACCGAGGCGTATGCGAATGTCGTTGAACTCGCCGCGGGTGACCCGCAGCTTCTCGCAGAAATGGTGTCCGTCGCCCACGATATAGCCCGCGAACACGCGGACGGCGATTTCCGACTCATCTTCAACTCGGGCGCAAACGCCGGGCAAAACGTCTTTCATGTGCACGCTCACGTTCTTGCTGGCGGACTGACCGAAGGTTCCCTTGGCGGAGAGTAGCGTCACGCGCGTCGACATCGAGGTCGACGGCATCGCGATGGTTCGACTCCTCGGACCGCACGACCGCTTTTTGTCGTCGCTCGAACTTCGCTATCCCTCTGTCACAATCCATTCGCGGGGGAACGTCATCTCGATCGACGGTGAGCCCGACGAGGTCACGCGCGTCGAGGGCCACATCCGTGAACTCGTCGACATGATCGCGAACGGTGTGGAACTCGCCGATAGTGACGTCATTGAAGGCGCCACCATCACTCGAAATGGTGGGAAGGTCGCCGACGTTCTTGGCGAAGCGATTCTTTCCGCGCGCGGCAAGACCATCCGCCCCAAAACCGTCGGCCAAAAGAATTACATCGACGCGATTGAACACACGACGATCACGTTTGGCATCGGTCCGGCCGGAACGGGTAAGACCTATCTGGCGATGGCGAAGGCTGTTCAGGCGCTTCAGCGCAAAGAGGTCACGCGAATCATCCTCACCCGACCGGCTGTTGAAGCGGGTGAGCGGCTCGGTTTTTTGCCCGGCACGCTGACCGAGAAAATCGATCCGTATCTTCGGCCTCTGTATGACGCGCTCAACGACATGATGGACCCCGAATTGGTGCCAAAACTTCTCGCGACAGGAGTCGTCGAGGTTGCACCATTGGCCTACATGAGAGGCCGCACGCTGAATGACTCGTACATCATTCTTGACGAGGCCCAAAATACGACGCCGCAACAGATGAAGATGTTTTTGACGCGTCTCGGCTTCGGCTCGAAGATGATCATTACGGGGGACACGACCCAGGTCGACCTTCCCTCGGAGATCTCGGGTTTGAAGCTCGCGACCGAAATCCTCGACGGCATGGACGACGTGTTTGTCGCAGTCCTCACGAGTGCCGATGTCGTTCGACACACGCTCGTGGGCAAGATAGTCGATGCATACACTCGTCACGAACAAGAACTTCAGGCGAAGGCCGCAGGCCGAAAACGTGGGGCACAATGAGCGTCGAAATAGCCAACGAAACGACCGAGGTGATCGACCTCGAGACGATGCGTCGCCTCGCCGCCCACGTCATGACGGAGATGAAGGTTCACCCAGAGGCCGAACTTGCCGTCGTGTTCGTTGACGAAGATGCGATGACCAAATTGCACGTCGAATGGATGGATGAGCCCGGACCCACCGACGTTCTGTCGTTCCCCATGGACGAACTTCGCCCCGGCGATGACGAGAAGCCGTCTGATCCCGGATTGTTGGGTGACGTCGTGATTTGCCCGACGATTGCCGCTCAGCAGGCCATCGCGGCTAAGCACTCCACCGATGACGAGATTCGGTGGCTGTTGTCGCACGGAATCCTTCACCTCTTGGGTTTTGACCATGCAGCACCTGCGGAGGAACGCATTATGTTCGCTCTTCAACGCCAGCTCGTCGACTCTTTTGCGGATACCGAGCGCTCGTGACCGGATGGTTCGCGGTAATCGCCGTGGTG
>WLFX01000032.1 GCA_009703545.1 Actinomycetota bacterium | reverse complement strand
GTGGTGTTCACCAAACTGCATGCGGGTGGCAAGTTCGGGTCCGGTTCCTACACGGCATCGGGCGGGCTGCACGGTGTCGGAGCGTCGGTGGTCAACGCACTCAGTGAACGCCTCGACGTTTTTGTCGACCGCAACGGTTCGACCTACGCGATGTCGTTCCATCGGGGTGAACCCGGAACCTTCGACGACAGCGCGGGACACGGGCCGCGCTCACCGTTCACGCCCTATATCGATAACTCTGAGTTACGTATCGTGGGCAAAGCCGCGAAAGGAGTAACGGGAACACGCGTTCGGTGGTGGCCTGATCCCGAGATCTTTGGCACATCATCCATTGTCGAACTTGACACGCTGCTCTCGAGAGCGCGCCAAACCGCATTTCTGGTTCCGGGGTTGTCGCTTTCGGTCTCGGACGAACGTTCCGAAACCCCTGAACTACACGAGTTCTCGTTCGTCGGTGGCATCGGCGAGTTCACTGAATTCCTCGCGCCAGACGCTGCGCTGACGTCGGTGTGGCGCTTGACCGGGGACGGAACGTTCACCGAAACGGTCCCAGTGCTGGACGACGCAGGGCACATGGTGTCGACAGAAGTCGAACGGTCCTGTCACGTGGACATCGCGCTTCGATGGGGCACGGGATACGACACCGTGCAAAAGTCGTTCGTCAACATCATCGCTACGCCCAAGGGCGGTACGCACGTGGCCGGGTTTGAACAGGCAATTGTGAAAGTTCTCCGTGCCGAGGTTGACAAAAATTCTCGGCGACTCAAGGTGGGAAACGACAAACTCGAAAAGGATGACATCCTGACGGGCCTCACGGCGGTTCTGACCGTTCGAGTCGCCGAGCCACAATTCGAGGGACAAACGAAGGAAGTTCTCGGAACGCCAGCTATTCGTCAGGTGGTGTCGACGGTCGTGGCTAAGTCCCTGGAAGAAAAATTCGCATCAACCAAAAGGGACGACAAGGCGCAATCCGCGCTAGTTCTGGAAAAAATTGTTGCCGAAATGAAGAGCCGTATTTCTGCGCGAGCTCACAAAGAGACACAACGCCGAAAGAACGCACTCGAGTCGTCCACACTGCCGGCGAAACTCGTTGACTGTCGGTCTGACGAATTCGAACGCAGTGAGTTATTCATCGTTGAGGGGGATTCCGCACTAGGGACGGCGAAATTGGCACGTGACTCTGAATTCCAAGCGTTGCTTCCTATTCGAGGCAAAATTCTCAATGTCCAAAAGGCCTCGGTGGCGGACATGTTATCGAACGCCGAATGCGCGTCGATTTTGCAGGTCATTGGTGCGGGGAGTGGCCGGACGTTCGACCTCACGCAAGCTCGCTACGGCAAGGTCATCATCATGAGTGACGCCGATGTCGACGGCGCACACATCCGGACACTGCTGTTGACGCTGTTCTTCAAATACATGCGCCCTCTCGTTGACGCGGGCCGGGTGTATGCGGCGGTTCCACCGCTGCACAGAATCGTGGCGATCAATCCGGGTTCTAAGGCGAATGAAGTGATGTACACCTACTCTGAGGCGGAACTTCACGCGACCTTAGACTCGCTGCGCAAAGCGAATCGTTCGTGGCAGGAGCCCATCCAGCGCTACAAGGGACTTGGCGAGATGGATGCGGATCAACTTGCTGACACCACGATGAGTCTTGAACATCGAACCCTGCGACGAGTGCGTATCGATGACGCCGAGAAGGCGACACTGATGTTCGAGCTGCTCATGGGGAATGACGTTGCACCGCGTCGCGAGTTCATCATCGATGGCGCACTTGATCGCGATCGAATCGACGTTTAGCGCAATCGAGTACCGAGCACAGACACGACGTCGCTCAAGGGCGATCCTGATCCGTCACGCTTGCCGAGTTCGGCGGGAAGTTCACGGGGAGTGCCGTCGTTCGCGCAGGCTCGAGGATCCGGGCCGACATAAGCGAGCGCAAGTCCCACTTCCCCCTTCAGCAACGTGTGAGAGCGCACTCCGCCCGTCGCACGGCCCTTTCCGGGGTATTCGGTCAACGGAGTAACTTTGGCGCGTCCCGGGTCGGCACCGGTCAACGTCGCACCTGCGGAGGTAATCGTCACGACTTGGGCGTTGGAGTCAGCAGACACGCTCGCAAATGTCACGACGACATCGTTGTCGGCCAGTTTGATTCCCGCAACACCGGCGGCACCGACGCCCTGTGGGCGAACACTTGCGGCGGGGAAATGTAAAAGCTGAGTGTCAAGAGTCACGAAGACGAGTTCGTGGCCATCGGGCGCAAGGTCTGCCCCCACAACGTCATCACCGTCATCAAGATTGATGATCGAGAAGTCGGCGCGGGCAGGGAATGTTGTCGGATCGACGCGCTTCACGATGCCGTGTCGAGTTCCAAGAACCAACGGAACATCAGAAAGAGGAACTATGGTCACGATCCGCTCACCGGGAGCGAGCCCAACCACATATTCTGTGGCCTTCGAGCCAGAAGCATAGCCAATCGCGCCGTCAGACGAAGGGAGCGCCACTGGTGTAAAACGAACAAATCGGCCACGAGACGTGATCGCGCCAACATCACCACGAGTCGTCGTGCGAACGACAGCTCGCACAGTGTCATGCTTCACTCTTTTGGCAACGGGAGCAAACTCGGATGTTACCGGCGTGCGCAACAATTTCCCCGTCGCGGTAAAAATCACGCTGCAGGGTTCATCTTCGAGCTCGAGTCCTTGGCTCGCAATCGCGCCAACGACAGGCACGTCCTCGCCGTCGAGCAGTGTCGTGCGCCGTGGAGTTCCGTAAGTTGACGCCACGTCATCAAGTTCATCAGAAACAACCGCGCGGAGAGAATCCTCATTCGACAGTAGGGCGGTGAGCGCAGCGATGTCGGTCACTAGCAGATTGCGCTCGGATTCGAGTTCAATTGCCGAGAACTTGGTGAGCCGGCGAAGTCGCAGTTCGAGAATGTAATCGGCCTGAAGTTCGGACAGCGTGAACGTTGACTGCAGTTTGGTTCGAGCGGACGCCGCGTCGTCCGAGGCCCGAATAACCCGAATCACGGCGTCGATATCGACTATGGCGCGGAGCAGGCCGTCAACCAGGTGCAGGCGTTCGGTTTTGCGGTCAAGACGGTATCGCGAGCGGCGGGTTACGACCTGAAGTCGGTGAGCGATATAGACGCGCAGCATGTCGACAAGACCAAGCGTTTCGGGTTTGCCGTCAACGAGCGCCACATTGTTGATGGAAAAACCATCCTCGAGCGGTGTTTGACGATACAACTGGTCCAGGACAGCTTCGGGTGAGAAACCTGTCTTCACCTCGATGACAAGGCGTAGTCCGTTCTTGCGATCGGTGAGATCAACCACGTTGGAGATTCCGGTGATCTTCTTTTTGGTGACACCGTCCTTGATGCGTTCGATAATGCGCTCAGGGCCAACCAAATATGGCAGCTCGGTCACGACGATTCCCGTTTTTCGTGCTGAAACCTGTTCGATGGTTGAACGCGCGCGGGTACGGAACGCGCCTTTACCGGTCGAGTATGCGTCGCGGATTCCTTCGAGACCGACGATGATGCCACCGCTGGGAAGATCTGGACCGGGAATGAACGCCATCAGGTCATCGAGAGTCGCGTCGGGGTGAGCAAGCAAGTGACGGGCAGCCGCAACGACCTCGACGAGGTTGTGGGGCGCCATGTTCGTTGCCATGCCCACCGCGATTCCCGCAGCACCGTTGACGAGGAGATTGGGAAACGCAGCGGGCAACACGTCCGGCTGAAGAAGTTGCCCGTCATAGTTCGGCACGAAGTCGACGACGTCTTCGTCGAGGCTGTCCGTCATTGCGATTGCTTCAGGTCTTAGTTTTGCTTCGGTGTAGCGGGACGCCGCGGGGCCGTCGTCGAGAGATCCAAAGTTGCCGTGCCCGTCGATGAAGGGAACGCGGAGGCTGAACGACTGCGCCAGTCTCACGAGAGCGTCGTAGATTGCACTGTCCCCGTGCGGGTGGAGCTTGCCCATGACCTCTCCGACGACACGCGCGCTCTTGACGTAACCCTTTTCGGGACGCAGCCCCATCTCGGCCATTTGATAGATGATTCTGCGTTGAACCGGCTTGAGTCCATCGCGGGCGTCGGGGAGGGCGCGAGAATAGATTACGGAATAGGCATACTCGAGGAATGACCCCTGCATCTCGTGGGAAACGTCAACGTCATCGATACGCTCGGAAGAGGAAGGGGTCTGACTCACAGTGTCCCCGATTTTACCCGTAATTAGACCCAACGACCGTTGCCTCGCGGACGTGTTGGTGAGCGCTTTTGCTTCTGTTCGTGCTGAGGACAACCCTCTACGTTTGCCGCAATCCCGCCGAACAATCGTCGTTCTCGTGGATGGTCTTGGTTCGGTGAACCTTTCTGCGCGTTCAGCACACGCCCGAAACATTGGGTTGCTCAACCGTTCAGATGTCTTCAGCGGATTCCCGACGACAACGGCGTCGGCACTGACAACTCTCATGACTGGTCGTTCACCAGGGGAGACGGGCATGGTCGGATATGCCATCCGCAATCCAGCGACGGGAGCGATTCTTAACCAGTTGTCCGGATTGGACTCGATTGACCCCAAGGTCTGGCAGCCCGTACCGACGCTGTGGGAACAGAACACGGATATTCCTAGTGCAATCATTTCGTCTCCGAGATATCGAGACACGGGATTGACTAGGGCGATATTGCGCGGAGCGCCTTACGTAAGCGCAAAGAGTTGGGGCGACCGGTTGGCAGCGGTAGACGCGTTCACCGCAGCACATCGCGAGGGCGTTGCGTATCTGTATATCGCCGAACTCGACATGGCAGCTCACGCATCCGGAGTTGCCTCGGATCAGTGGATTCGTCGATTGGAAGAATTGGATGGATTTGTTTCCGACCTTCTCCGCCGCCTTGCGCCCACGGATGGGCTGATCGTCACCGCCGATCACGGAGTGCTTGACGTCCCGGCCTCGCGGCATCTGTTGGTGCCCGCCGAGTCAGCGTTGCTAGACGGGGTGACGGTCGGCGGCGAACCTCGTTTCCTGCACCTGTACACAGAGGATGAGGGTGGAACACTCGATCGCTGGCGCGAGGAAGAGGGACATCGATCCCATGTGGTTACCCGCGCTGAGGCAATCGCAGCCGGATGGTTCGGTCAGGTTGAAGACTTTGCACGTGATCGGATCGGTGATGTGCTAGTGACTCCGCGCGGTGAATCCGTCTATTACATCGATGGGCTAACGACGGCACAATCACTCGCCATGGTCGGGCAACACGGAGGTTTGAGCCGCGCCGAAACCCATATTCCGATTATTCGTGGTGGTGCCTTCGCCTAATCAGTCATCGTCGGGACGAGCGCCAAAAACGATTTCGTCCCAGGTGGGCATAGCGGCACGTTGGCGTTTCGAACGACTAGGTGTCGGGTCGGTAAACACCTCGGTAACCTGCCGTTCCTGCTTACCCGTCTCGCCCACTTGCGTCGCGGGGACGTCATCCGGAGCGACGGGAGAATCGTCTGGCATCTCTAACATGTCCGGAGTGATGATGGGAATCGACCCGGTCGACGGATGCGACGCAATGGCATCTTTTCGTTCGCCTCGGCGTCGGGTCAAATCATCAACCTGTTGTGCCGGTGCGAAGATTTCTGGCGAATTGTCAACAGCCGACATGTCGATGACGATCGAGGACGTGGCGGTCGACGCCCTCTCGGGGGTCTCTGTTATGGGAACGTCAATGACTGGAGGCGGAAGTGTTTCGAATTCGCCGCTGTCGAATCGGGCCGCTGGTCGCGGGCTGACCACTCGAAGAGGAGGAAATAGTGCCGCGTCGATTGATTCCGACTTCGAGATTCGGACGGCGGCCGCGTTTGACGGAACGAGCGTCATTTTTCGTGGATCGAAAGTCCAGGTGGCATCCTCTTCGATTGTTCCGAGAAGGCATCGAACTCCGACCACCCATTCATCGTTCGTTCGATAAGCCTGCCAGCGAACGACTCGACCGCCCTGAGCAGAAATGCGTGCGCCAATTTCACTACCAAATGATGAGTCCGAATCGTCAGCTACGACAGGCACGGCGAGCGCTCTTTCCAGGACGAATGCGAGTTCGGCAACAATCGGCGCTTCGAATCGTGCAACGTGTTCGTCGCTGGTTCCGGTTTGGGCTGCGACGTCGGCGACCGAAAGCCCAGATCGCAACAGGGATTGGATTTCTTTGGGGGACACCGTTACCGCCGTCGTTGAGGGAGTGGAGTGCCCAAGTTTTGACCGCAGCGCGTCATCGAGAGCGAGAGAAAACCGTTGACCATCACGGGTCACTACGATGATTCCATCGCGTGTCACCTCGATGACCGACAACTCTTCCATCACCAACTCCTTGGTTACTCCTGTCCAGCGAGAATACCGCTAGCGCGACACGTTCCACGCGAATGTCGCAGGTGAGTTTGCTTTTCGTTGTAAAGTGTCGCAAACTATCGCCGCCAGCACGGCACAGGAAAGGCTTCACCAAAACATGGCTACAGATTACGATTCCCCCCGCAAGGGCGAGGAAGACCACGAATCGCTCCAGGCACTGCAAGAGCGTGTTCCCGAGCCCCGACCGGGCGACATTCTCGACGATGCGGACAATCCGGACAGTCTAGAAATGAGCGGTCAGGACCTCGCCAGTATGGAACTTGACGTCATTGTCGTTCCGCCACAGGCGGACGAGTTCACGTGCATGTCCTGCTTCCTCGTCAAGCACCGCTCGCAGATCGCGAAAGAAACGAAGGCCGGAGCTTTTTGTTCGGAGTGCGAGTCCTAGTTTTCGCGAAGCGCTGCTCGGAGCTTTTCTGGGTTTCGCGTTGACACGTACCAACTTGGCGTTGGGTCGTTTGGATCGTTCACGACGACACTGAGTCCGCGGGGAATCCACGCACGGATTACCTTCCACGATCGAGCGTCGATCAAGACACTGTTCCTCTCGTCCTTTTCGACGATGGTGGCGTCACCCAACAGCGAACGCTCGATGGTGGCTCGTCCCGCGCGAAGATGTGACTCGGTCACAACGATTCGCGGCGCGAACACGACGAACGCGAGAAGCGCTAGAGAGTAGAACGTGACGGCTGCCACGTAGCCCGCAACGATGTTGATTGGTGCGAGCATTCCGAATCCCATGGGGATGGCTACGAGAAGCGCTAGGTGAAAAGACCACGATGGCGTAAGGGATTCTTGGTAACGAATCATGGAACTATTCGACCATGCATTACCCTGAACTAATGACACCTGAGGTTCTTATCGTTGGCCCGTCCCCGTTATACGCCCATCCCGGAGACGCTGGAGCGGATCTGGTGTCAACAATCGGCGTCACTCTGGCGCCAGGTGAACGTGCAGTGATACCCACTGGCATTTCAATCGCACTTCCGGATGGTTTCGTCGCATTTGTCATGCCGCGGTCTGGCCTGGCGGCCAAACACGGTGTTGGTCTGGTGAACTCTCCGGGAACTATCGACGGTGGTTACCGCGGGGAAATTTCCGTTGTCATGATCAACTCCGACCCAGTCGATACGTTCTCGGTGGCCGCCGGTGACCGAATTGCTCAGCTCGTTATTCAGCCGGTGACTCGTGCTCGCTTTGTTCCTGTAACCGAACTCCCAGGTACCGAGCGCGGTGCTGGCGGATTTGGCTCGACCGGAACGTCAGGACCCTCCGTATGAAAAGCAAGAGCGCTCCCGCTGACCGCGAGATAACCGGACCGTTCGACATCTCTGAGGTGAGCGCGGTGCAGCCGTTCATTGACCTGGGTGCCATCAAGGTGACACCACGCACTGGACTGCAATTGCGATTAGACATCGAGGAGTCCACCAAACGGTTGATCTCTGCGACCTTCGACATCGACGGTTCGACACTCCACGTCCAGGTTTTTGCTGCTCCACGAACCGAAGGTCTGTGGAACGAAATCAGGGAGCAGGTTGCCGCGCAGGTCGTCAAACAGGGCGGGAAAGCGGAGCAGGTCGTCGGTCCGTTCGGCCCAGAAGTTCGTGGCGCCGTCCCAACCGCCGACGGTACTCAGCGTCCGGTCAGATTTGTCGGTGTGGACGGGCCGAAGTGGTTCTTGCGAGGAGTGATTTCTGGTCCCGCTGCGGACGCAGGTTTGGGTGCGATGTCCGTGGAGGATGTGTTCCGCAGCATCGTTGTCGATCGTGGCACCGAACCGCTGCCACCGCGCGAACTGCTGACGCTCCGCGTTCCACCTCAGCCGGGAACAATCGCATGACGAATCCGCTCGGAGGGTCCGTGTCGAAGTCCGCGCTGACCTCGCTCGTCGCCAGCGAAACGTTGACAGCGGGAAACCTCTTCAGCGCGGTGGGTGGGGTCCGTGGAGTCATCGAATCGACGGCACCCGGATTTTTGTTCCTCGTCGTGTTCACCATAACCGGTGACCTTTTTCCTTCGGTGATCGCACCCGTTGCGGTCGCGATCGTGATTTTACTGACACGGCTTTTCCAGCGCTTGCCAGTTCTGCCGGCCGTATCAGGGGGTATCGGTATTGCGCTGAGTGCTGGTTTTGCGTTGTGGACAGGTCGTGCAGAAGACAATTTCGTCGGTGGTTTTATCATCAATACGGT
>WLFX01000031.1 GCA_009703545.1 Actinomycetota bacterium | reverse complement strand
TGTCGGTGGAAAAAAACGGATCTTTCCGGAGTACCGCGGCATCAGAATCTGTGTCCCCCAGTGCGCTGCGGGAATCAACGGAATGTCGGCATCGAGTGCCATTCGCACTGCTCCTGTCTTCCCTCGCATAGGCCACAAGTCAGGGTCACGGGTCAACGATCCCTCGGGATAGACCACAATGCCACCACCTGATTTCGCGAGCGAACGCGCGGCCTTCATTGGTCCCAATGCGCGCTGTTGACCCACCCGATCCACCGGAATTTGGCCGAGTCCGCGCAACACCGAACCCAAAATGGGAACACGAAACAACGATTCCTTAGCCATAAATCGAGGGGTGCGGCCCGCTTTCCATAACGCAACCCCCATCACCACAGGATCGATTGCGCTGAAGTGGCATGGCGCGAGGATGAATGCGCCCTTTTGTGGGATGTTGTCCATACCTCGAACGGTGATTCGCGAGATGAGTGCCATGAGGGGCAAGGCAATGCCCGCTGTTACGCGCCAACCCGCGGATTTTTCGGTCGTAGTCATCCTGCTCCTCTTTGCCGAAAGCCTAGTCCGCGAGCTCAAAGTCGGCGCCGAGGTCACGAAGCTTGTCAATGAAGTGCTCGTATCCTCGGGCAATGATTCCGACATTGCTGATTGTGCTCGTGCCCGTTGCCGCAAGGGCGGCAATGAGGTGGGAGAAGCCTCCGCGAAGGTCGGGAACCCGGATGTCCGCACCGTGAAGCGGAGTCGGACCCACAATGACCGCGGCTTGTTCTAGCTTGCGACGAGGGACACGACGCGTTATCGAGGCAATTCCGTCCTGGTGAATTTCGATGTTGGCACCCATCTTGTTCAGCGATTCGGTGAAACCAAAGCGGTTCTCATAAACCGTCTCGTGAACGATGGAGGTACCCTCGGCCTGTGTGAGGGCGACAACCAACGGTTGTTGCCAGTCGGTCATGAAACCAGGGTGAACATCAGTTTCGACGACAACAGGATTGAGCTGGCCTCCCGGGTGTCGGAATCGAATTCCATCTTCGTGGACCTCGAACTCTCCTCCGACCTTGCGGAACACATTGAGGAAGGTCAGAAGTTCCTGTTGTTTGGCCCCAACGACAAAAATGTCGCCTTTCGTGACGAGTGCGGCACACGCCCACGACGCAGCTTCGTTGCGGTCGAAAAGGGATCGGTGCTCGAAGCCGTGAAGGGTTTCGACACCTTCGATGAAGATGGTGCGATTCGGTTCAACCCAAATGATGGCGCCCATCTTCTGCAGAATGGCGATGAGATCCATGATCTCGGGTTCGATTGCGGCATTCTTGAGTTCGGTAACTCCCTCGGCGCGAACGGCCGTGAGCAAGACCTGTTCGGTCGCCCCGACGGACGGGAACGGCAGCTCAATATGCGCACCCTTGAGACGCTCGGGGGCGGTCAGATGAATTCCTTGCGGTTGCTTGGTGACCACCGCTCCGAAGGCGCGAAGGGCGTCAAGGTGGAAATCAATAGGGCGATCGCCAATACGGCAGCCACCGAGGTCGGGAATGAAGGCTTCGCCAAGTTGGTGGAGCAGCGGACCACAAAATAGGATCGGGATTCGGCTTGAGCCGGCGTGCGCATCGATCTCGGCGAAGTGTGCACTCGTGACGTTCGTCGGGTCGAGGGTGAGTTCGCCTTCGGCCGAATCGGTGACGTGAACACCGTGAGCTTCCAGGAGTCCGCGCACGACGGCAACATCCGAAATATTGGGGACATCACGCAGGACGGACGGTGAATCACCGAGAAGGGCCGCAACCATTGCCTTGGTCACCAGGTTTTTTGCTCCACGCACATCCACACGACCGTGAAGAGGCTTTCCGCCGTGGATGATCAGCGTGTCGACCGACATGCCTACTTTCGCTCCCTGGGCACGAGCGTCGTCGTCGCGTGACATCATCGGGCTGGCAACGTCGTCGGGCGCCACGATTCGCGGCGCGATTCAAAACCGTCGATGTCGGCCTCGTGGCGCAACGTCAAGCCAATGTCGTCGAGGCCTTCCATGAGCCTCCATCGGGTGTAGTCGTCAATCTCGAATGCGCTAGTCACGTTTCCACACGTTACCGTTCGCGACTCAACATCAACGGTCACCTCTGTTCCGGGGGTGGCTTCCAAGGCTGACCAGATTCGCTCAACAACGTCCTCTGGCACAACCGCGGTCAGCAGCCCCTGTTTTCCCGAGTTACCCCGGAAGATGTCACCAAAGCGCGGGGCGATGACGGCGCGGAAGCCGAAGTCCCGAAGCGCCCAGACAGCGTGTTCTCGAGACGAACCGGTCCCAAAGTCCAAACCGGCGACGAGCACAGTCCCGTGCGAAAAAGGTTCCGTGTTGAGGATGAACTCGGGGTCTTTGCGCCAGCGTTCGAACAACGCGTCCTCAAAGCCTGTTTTTGTCACTCGCTTGAGAAACTCGGCGGGGATGATCTGGTCGGTATCCACGTTCGTGCGACGAAGCGGTACGCCGATTCCCGTGATGGTCGTGACTTTATCCACGGCTATTCCACATCCCACGGGCTTGCGAGTGTTCCGCGAATTGCCGTCGCAGCGGCGACGAGCGGCGACACCAGATGAGTGCGACCGCCGGCACCCTGTCGACCTTCGAAGTTTCGATTCGACGTCGAGGCACATCGTTCGCCCGGCTTAAGTTGGTCGGGGTTCATGCCGAGACACATCGAACAGCCGGCGAATCGCCATTCGCCGCCAAAATCGGTGACGATTGCGTCGATTCCTTCGGCCTCGGCTTCGAGGCGCACACGCGCCGAACCGGGAACAACCATGAGTTTGACGCCGTCGGCCAGTTTTTTGCCTTTGATGACACTCGCGAAAGCGCGCAAATCTTCGATACGGGAATTCGTACACGAGCCCATGAACACTTGGTCTACGCGGATGTCCTTCATCGGGGTTCCCGCGACGAGATCCATGTATTCGAGTGCACGCTCTGCGCTGGCGCGTTCGTTGGGGTCGGTGATGTCCGCAGGGTTCGGAACCGATTCCGACAGTGCAACGCCCTGTCCAGGGTTCGTCCCCCACGTGACGAAGGGCTCGAGCAGGTCGCCGTCGAGCACGACCTCGGCATCGAAGGTCGCGCCGTCATCCGTGGGCAATGTTTTCCAGTACGCAACCGCGGCCTCCCAATCGGACCCCTGAGGAGCATGTGCGCGACCCTTGAGGTACGCAAACGTTGTCTCGTCGGGTGCAACCATTCCAGCGCGCGCGCCCGCTTCAATCGACATATTGCAGATTGTCATCCGGCCTTCCATCGACAATTCACGAATGGCGCTGCCTCGATATTCGAGGACATAACCCTGTCCCCCGCCGGTGCCAATCTTTGCGATCACCGCAAGGATGATGTCTTTTGCCGTGACACCCGGACGCAAGTGCCCCTCGACCGTAATTGCCATGGTCTTGAATGGGGTGAGCGGAAGCGTCTGGGTAGCGAGGACATGTTCGACTTCCGAGGTCCCGATTCCGAACGCCATCGCCCCGAACGCGCCGTGAGTGGAGGTGTGGCTGTCGCCACACACAACAGTGATGCCGGGCATCGTCAACCCGAGTTGCGGCCCGACAACGTGAACGATTCCCTGCTCGATGTCCCCGAGGGAGTGCAGGCGGATGCCGAATTCTTTGGCGTTTGATCGAAGCGCTTCGATTTGGGTTCGTGAAATCGGGTCGGCGATCTGTGCGCCAATGTTGAGTGTGGGCGTGTTGTGATCCTCGGTCGCAATCGTCAGATCGGGCCGGCGAACGGGCCGCCCTGCTTGTCGAAGTCCGTCAAACGCCTGTGGGCTCGTCACTTCGTGCACGAGGTGAAGGTCGATATACAGAAGGTCAGGCTCGCCGTTGTCACCCTTGACGACAAGGTGGTCATCCCAGACCTTTTCGGCAAGTGTCCGAGGACGAGGAGAGGCGGCGTTCATCCGACCCAGTTTATCAGCGCGAGAACGGTTATTTCGCGGACTCTTCGCGCTGTGCGCGTGCCAGGCTCGCGAGAACCGCCACCGTCAACGTGAGGACAATCACGACGAGCGAGAGCCAGGTTGGGATCTCGGGAACGATTTCCACGTGGTGGCCATTGTTAATGAACGGGAGTTCGTTGAGGTGCAACGCGTGGTTGACAAGTTTGAACCCGATGAAGGCGAGGATGGCGGCGATGCCGTGACCGAGATAGTGCAAGCGATCGACCAGGTCGCCCAACAGGAAGTAGAGCTGGCGAAGCCCCATCAAGGCGAGAATGTTGCACGTGAACACGAGGAACGGGCTCGTCGTAATTCCAAAAATTGCGGGGATTGAATCAAGCGCAAAGATGAGGTCGATGGTTCCCAGCGACACCAAGACGAGAATGGCCGGGGTGAGGAACTTTTCGCCGTTCACCATCGTGCGCCAACGATCGTTGTCGCTCCATTCGGGGTGAACTCGAAGAACCTTCTTGAGCCACGCGATGACGAAATTGTCCTCTCCGCTGCCGTGTTCGTCCTTTTCGCGCAATTGCTGAACGGCGACATACACGAGGTACGCGCCGAAAATGTAAAACAGCCACGAGTAGCTCTCGAGCAGTGATGCACCGAGCACGATGAAGATCGCCCGGAAAACGAGCGCGAGAACGATGCCCATCATGAGCAGTTCCTGCTGCATCTTTTTGGGAACACGGAACTGGGCCATGATGATGAGGAAAACAAAGACGTTGTCGGCCGACAGGGAATATTCCGTCAGCCAACCCGCGAAAAACTGGAGTCCGAGTTCAGTTCCGCTCAATCCTGAGTCGTTTGCCACGAGGACAATTAACAGGCCGAAGACGACCGCGAGACTCACATAAAACGTGATCCACACGGCGGATTCGCGAGTCGATGGGACGTGCGGGCGTCGTACGACAAGGAACAAATCGAACAGCAGAATCGCCACTAGAACCGCATACGACGTGATTTCGAACCAGAGTGGAAGGGCGCTGTCCATAATGACCAAATCCTATCAGCGGGGTGTTTGGCCCGAGAGAGAGTGCACAAAACCCCCGACGGCGAACCGTCGAGGGCGAGTTGTGACCCCAGCGGGATTCGAACCCGCGTTACCGCCGTGAGAGGGCAGCGTACTAGGCCGCTATACGATGGGGCCGAACACAACTGGACAAGTATCGCACAGGCGGTGAACCGCGCGCAAACTGGTCCTCCTAGGGGCGGGTATCGAGGACGGGAAGCGCCCGCGATGAGACCTCGACGTCCATCGGAAGAGGCGCGATGCGCTCACCGTCGCTGTATCCGACGAGGTCGGGTGACTCGAGCCGGAACTTTTTCCCTTGTCGAATTATGACGCGAGGGTCAGTGACGTGCGTTCCCTTAAACACTTTCGGATAAATCCGAATGAAATCGAAACGAGACAACGGCCTCACCATCATCATGTCGAGCAGACCGTCGTCAGGCTTGGCTTCGGGGCAGATTTTCATTCCCCCACCGTATTGGCTGTTGTTCGCGATAGTCGTGAGGATGGCCTGTTCCGTAGTCCTTTTTCCGTCGATAGTCACCGTGTAGTGGATCGGTTTCAATTTTGCGAGTTCGATGAGCATTGCGACGGTGTACCGCGACGGGCCCTTGGGAAAGGCCAAGTTGTTGACGGTTTCATTTACCAGCGCATCGAATCCGGCCGACATCGTCGAACAGAACCACCGTTCGCCACCCTTCCACGACATCCGCCCGGCATCGATTCGCCACACAGGTTTATTGAGTGACGCGATCAGCCGTTCAATCGCGGCATCAATATTTCCAATGGGCATGCCCAGTATTCCTTCGGCGGTGTCATTGCCAGTTCCGCTCGGCAAAATTCCGAGTGGTGTGTCGGTGTTCACGCACACGTTCGTGCCCAATTGGGCAGTTCCGTCGCCTCCGACGACAATGAGGGCGTCAACACCATCGTCGACTGCGGTGCGCGCAATCGACTCGAGATGCTCATACGAATCGGTTGACAATTCCGAGACCTGGCGGCCCGTTGCGCGCAACGCCTCGACCAAACGGTGCCCGTAATCGCGGTGCGCGCCCTGCGCGGCACTCGGATTTACGGCGACGGCAATGTGCGGGCGCGACAGCGTTGTCATTCCGAAACAGTAGCGTAGACGCGCAAGAATTCGAGGAAATTAGTGCTGGGGTGCCTGGACTCGAACCAAGAACAAAGGTACCAGAAACCTCCGTGTTGCCAATTACACCACACCCCACCGGCGGCCGAGCCGCTCCGCGTTAGCCTACCAAACGGCGTCGACCGCGCGAAATTGGGCGACGATGTCGACGGTGGTCACAGCGAACCTCTCAGGGAAGCGATACGGGCGAGGCTGGATTCACGACCGAGTATCTCCATCGATTCGAAAAGGGGCGGACTGATTCGGCGACCCGATATGGCCGTTCGCACCGACCCAAACGCGCTACGCGGTTTCAGGTCGAGCCCCTCAATCAGGCTGGTTCGAAGAGTTTCTTCGATGTTGGTCGTCGACCAATCAACGAGGTTCGAGAGCGCCGCGTGGGCCGCGTCGAGAATTCGTGCGGCATCGGCATCGAGCGTCGCTCGAGCATCGTCGGTGACAGTGAGGTCAGCATCCTCGGTAAACAGGAACCGAATCATCTCGGGAATCTCGCTCATCAACTGGGTGCGTTCCTGAATATGCGGCGCAATTTCGGTCAAGCGCGCACGCTGGTGGCTCGTCGGGTTCGCGTCGACCAACGTGGCCGCGTGAAGGTACGGCAGGGATCGATCGATGAACTCCTCGCGTGTCAACAAGCGAATGTGATCCCCATTGATCGATTCGGCCTTCTTCAGGTCGAATCGCGCAGGGTTCGGGTTGACGTCGGCCACATCGAATGCAGCAATCATCTCGTCGACAGTGAAGATGTCGCGATCCGCCGCGATCGACCATCCCAACAACGACAGGTAGTTGAGTAGTCCCTCGCGGATGAACCCTCGGTCTCGGTGGTGGAACAGGTTCGATTCCGGGTCGCGCTTTGACAACTTCTTGTTGCCCTCGCCCATGACGTAGGGAAGGTGCCCGAATCTCGGGACGAAAGTCGTCACTCCCACCTCGATGAGCGCGTGGTACAACGCAATCTGGCGCGGCGTTGACGACAGCAGGTCTTCGCCGCGCAAAACATGAGTGACGCCCATCAGCGCGTCGTCGACGGGATTGACGAACGTGTAAAGAGGCGCGCCGTTCGGGCGAACAACAACGAAGTCGGATGTCGTTCCGACGGGGAAGGTGATCGGCCCTCGAACCAGATCGTCGAACCCGAGGTCTTCGGCGGGAACCCGAAGCCGCAGTGCCGGCTGGCGACCCTCGGCGCGGAACGCGGCGCGTTCGTCAGCGGCCAAGTCGCGCTCGAAATTGTCGTATCCCATCTTGGGGTCACGACCGGCGGCAACGTTGCGCGCTTCCATCTCTTCTGGAGTGACAAACGATTCGTAGAGGTGTCCCGAGCTGAGAAGCGAATCGATGATGTCCTGATAAATCGCCGTGCGCTGAGACTGACGATACGGCTCGTGTGGACCACCCTTGACAACGCCTTCGTCCCAGTCGAGGCCGAGCCAGCTCAGGGCATCCAACAGTTGTTCGTACGATTCTTCCGAGTCGCGCTCGGCGTCCGTGTCCTCGATGCGAAAGATAAACGTTCCGCCAACATGACGCGCGTACGCCCAGTTGAACAGGCAGGTTCGAATCAAGCCGACGTGCGGCGTACCCGTTGGCGACGGGCAAAAACGGACACGGATGTCTCTGCCCGTGGCAGAGGAGAACGGAGTCTTCATATCGTTGTCAGTCTATTCCGCGGATTCGCGGGACCGCAGGGTGACAATCAGAGCGATCAGGGCAACCGCAGCGCCAACGAAAGCGAATGCTGCAATCGAGAGCCCCGAATAACCCAACGCCGTGACCGCAGGGCCGGCGAGCACCCCGGCCAAAGCGCCGGACGCGCTCATCGCAGCGTCGCTTCGACCCTGAATCGTGAGTCGCTTCGGTCCTTGCGAGAGTTCACCGATGAGCGCACTGCCCGCTACCGTGTTGGCACTCCAACCAAGACCGAGGAGGATGAGCCCGATGGTCACCATGGCGTGGTCGGTCGGGAACAACGCGGTAATCGCGAGGCTGATTGCCAAGACAACCTGCCCGAGAATGAGCACCGGTACTCGCCCAATTTTGTCGCTGAGAATTCCGAACACCGGCGACAGTGCGTACATGCCAGCAACGTGCAATGAAATGACGAAACTGGCCTCGCCGACGCTCGCACCATCGTGAACGAGGTGGACGGGTGTCATCGCCATGACGGCAACCATGGTTGCATGCCCGAGTCCGATAACGGCGATGGCGAACGGGACCGCACGAGACAATTTCGCCGCGGTGGCGGCTGCGGCTCGCGTGACCGTCACCGTGGGGATGTTGGGTCCGATCCCCCACCAGTACATCGACGCGGCGGCCAGTTGGGCGGCGACAGTGAAGATAAAAGGTCCCGTCAACTCTGGCATTCCGAGTGCATCGCCGATTACCACACCGATACCGTTGAGGTTTGGACCAATAATCGCACCGATGGTTGTCGCCCAGACCACCATCGACAAGTCGCGTCCACGATTTTCCGCGCTGGAATAATCGGTCACCGCGAATCGGGCTTGAAGGTTTACTGCCCCACCGACTCCCAGCCCCAAGAGCCCGAGAAGCACGAGCGGCAACGACATGAGTCCTCCCGCGACGATGATGAGAGATCCACCGAGAATCGCAATCGACGCACCCAAAGTCAGCGCACGTCGTCGACCGCGCTGCATCGCCACACGAGCCAATGGAATCGCAGCGACCGCGGAACCCAGGGTC
>WLFX01000030.1 GCA_009703545.1 Actinomycetota bacterium | reverse complement strand
TGTTTAAGCCATATTCGCACAAGGTTGGGATTCTCAATCTGCTCCCGTTTGGTCAGGTTATCTTCGATTGGATAGAGAACTTCTCGCTTTCCGCGCTATCCAGCCAGTATCTGACAGACGGCTCGATTTCGTCGTCGATGGCTCTACTCGCCTCGACTTCCTCGGCAATCAAATGGGGATTTTCACTACTGGTCTATGTCGTGATTGTCGTTGGAATTGTGATGCGGATACTAGGCGCTGTCAAACGGCGAAGCCAGCACAGAAACAAAAGTTAATATTTGAATTCATTGGATTTCCAGGCTTTTCGCGTTCATGAAATCACTGTGGTCTTTGTCGGGCCAAACCACACGACGTCTTCCCGCTTGACGCCGTAGAGGTGATTGCCGATGAACGGTTCGACGGCCCACGCACCGGTCATTACCGTTTCGTTCCATGCGTCGATGTAGCCTCCGTCGTAGGACGTGCTTGCGTCGATCGAATGTCCGATGTTCGATAGTCGGTCCATAAGTTTGAAGTCAGTCTTGTCTAACTCGCCCTTGAACACTGCGAACCAGTCGCACGCCCGCATTCCCGGGCGCGCGGAATCGAGCACCGTCTGATGAATGCGTTCAATCGTCTCGAGCGCAGCAACCTGCGCAGGGTTGTCTCCGACCTGAAAAGAACGAGTGCAGTCTCCCCACCAGCCGTCAGGCGTGACCGGATGCACGTCAACCATGCCAAGGTCGATGTTCCACAGAAAGCGTTGGTCGCTAGGTTCGTCGGTCGGGAAGCAACTGAGGGTGCCAATGCCGAAACCGACTGTGGTTGGCGTCCAGATCCCTGTGCCCCCGAGTTCGAGCACGAGGGCGTTGGCGCGGTCGCGCACGTCGCTTTCGACCTCCATCGGCTTCACACCGTAGGCGATGGTCTCGGCGACCTTGATGGCTAATCGCTGGGCTTCCACCAATCCCGAGGGTGGTTCATCGGTGATCTCGCGTATGTCGGTCATTGGTCCCTTCCCTTTCCCGCCGCTAGCCAGGCGGTAAGTTGCTGCCACAGCCGGGCGTATCCCGGCCATTCCACGAACTCCCGCGGCATCCAGTGCGGTCCCATGTCGGATGCGAACGCTGCTACCCGACCCTTTCCATGCTCGCCGACGACGATCAGTGGGTTGTCGCCCACGGTCGCAAGTACCTGGGTGCCGTCCTTAGCCACCAAACGTTGGTATCCGAGGATGCGTGGCCACGGATCCGTGATCCCTTGCACCACTGGGTGGTCAGCCAGACTCACGTGTGCGATGGAGCCCTCGGGCGTCTCTTCGCGGTCATCTCCGACCTCCATCAGAACGGGGAGCACCTCTGCTAGCGGAGTGCCACGATAATTCGCCTTCGCCTCGATGCCCTGGAAACTAAGGTAACCGCCGACCATAAGCACAGCACCCCCCTCACGTACCCACTCGGCGAGCACACTCAACCGGTTAGGCGCGCTCTGCCCGCCAACGAACACTGTCTTGGGCATGAGGAGCGTGTTTGAGCCGATATCGCTGAGCACGACTATGTCGTAGGCGTTCAGCGCATCGACCGTGTTCGGGAACTGCTCCGCCGCAATATGGTTCGGTTGGAAGGTCACCTCGTGCCCGGCTGCTTCGAGCGCGACGATGAAGTCGGCTGCCCCTTCCTCGTAGAGCGAAGTGATGAACGAGTCGAAGCCCTTCGTGTGAATCGAGGTGGTCGACCATGACTCACCGGCCAGCAACACGCGGCTCATCGTGCACCCCCGGCCGTAATACTTCCGGTTCGGGCCTCTAGCGCACGGATCGCATCTACGAGCTCACGCGTGTGCACCTCGTCGACGTCGCCAGTGTCAGCATAAGTATCTTTGAGCGCACTCCCGACCACAAGTGCATCAGCGTCAGCGAGATCGGCCTCGGCGCTGGATGGCGTTACACCCGCGCCGATCACGAGAGGGAACTCCTCGCCCACAATCCGTCGGAACTCGAGCGTCTTGGCGTGAGGCGTGGTGATCGCCGTTCCTTCACCGGTTACGACAACCGCGTCGCACCGCCCGACCCCGAGTAGCAGGTCTTCTTCAAGACTGCGACCCGATTTCACCGGCTGATACTTGAAACGAACCCCGCCGAGCACCAGTAGGTCACTCGCTGCGCGTTCGGATTCGAGCCAGTCGGAGTACTTTCGGTCCTCGGACGGAGGCAGGTGTCCTGCCACCGAATCGAGCTGCACGAAACGTGCACCGAATGTGCGTGCAATGCGGAACGCTTCCGCGTCGTCGTTGAGAACGTTGATCCCGAATACCACATCCGGACGTTCAGCCCGCAAATATTCACACGTTGCGATCACGTCGTCGACACCACCGAAGTAGTTTTCGACAATCACCGCATCGATGCCAGCAGCCCACAGCACGTCAATCTCATGCCGAGCGCGCGCCTGGATGTCGACCGTATCGTCACCCTTGTGATGCAACATCGCAAATATCGGGATTTCCGATTTAAAAGAGTCAAGTAGTCTGCTCATGGGTCCAGCCTTTCTGTGGAGTCAGGGAATCTTGTGGACAATGTCGTCCAAGCGAAGCGCGGTAGTTGGGATGCCAAGGTCGCGTACCAGTTGAGCCACCTCCGGGCGGCGAATCCGTGCCCGTTTTAGCACGTCGTCGTCCGCGAAGACTTCTTCGCAGGGGCCGTCGGCCACAACAGTACCGCCGGCCATTGCCACCACGCGGTCAAATGATTCGGTGACGAAGCGCATATCGTGAGTTATTGTGACGACGGCGATACCCTCAGTCTGGAGGTGATCAATCAGCGAGTTCAGGAGGCGAAGGCCGGGCACATCGAGGCCAGCGGTCGGCTCGTCCAGAATGATATATCGGCATTCGCCAACCAGAATCGCGCCGATAGCAATGAACTTGCGAATTGCGATAGGCAGGTCGTTGGGATTCGTCTCGAGGTGCTGCTCGAGACCACACAGCGCAACCGCTCTGGCGACTCTTTCATCCCGTCGTACCTCCTCCCAGCGGAGGTACTTTGGCATATATTCGAGCTCGCTCTGCACGCTGCTCGTGAATATCTGGTCGTCAGGATTCTGAAAAACGTATCCGACGGTCTGTGCCATCATTGCCGTCGTGCGATTAGCGGTGGACTCACCATCGACCGTAACCGCGCCTGATCTGGGCTTGAGAAGACCGTTCATGAGTTTGACCGTGGTGGTCTTGCCCGCGCCATTCTGTCCGACTATGGCGACCCGTTCACCGTCTTTGACGTGAAGGCTGACCGATTCCACCGCAGGGGTGCCGTCGGGGTAGTCAAAGGCAACTTCATCGAGAACGATTGGCACGGGGGCCTCCCTTCATTCGGGCACGGATGAGATCGGCGGCTTCGGCGCGGGTCACAGGAGTGCGTGCAAGGGGCCGACCCACTTTAGCCAAGGCCTCGGCAAGGTCGGTGACCGCGGGGCGGGCAATGTCAGACGCGTTGAGCAGTGGAGACGTGAATACCTCGCTCGTAGGTCCCTCAATTACGAGCCGTCCACCATTGAGAGCGATGACCCGGTCGGCATACTGGGCGACGAGATCCATCTTGTGCTCTACTAAAACGATCGACTTGCCTTTTTTCTTGAGGTTCGCGATTATCGCAAACACGGCGTCCGATGACTCTGGGTCGAGTTGCGACGTGGGCTCATCGATCACGATTACGTCGGCGTCCATCGCGATAATCGAGGCGAAGGCAACTTTTTGCCGCTGCCCGCCTGACAATTCGTTGGGGTTTTTGGCAACCAGAGCGCCAAGTTCGAGTTGCTCGACAACCTGCTCCACCCGGTCGATGACCTCGTCGGAGGGCATGCCCAGATTCTCGAGTCCGAGCGCGATTTCTTCGAAAACCGTCTCTTTGATACCGCTAATCTGTGTGAACGGATTCTCGAAGACGTAGCCAATCTCGCGCGATAGCTCAGCGGGATCCCAGTCAAACAGGTTGCGTCCGCGGATCTCGGCGCTGCCAGTTAGTTCACCCTCGTGGAAGAGGGGCACGATTCCCCGCAGGAGCGCGCAGAGCGTCGACTTGCCGCTTGCGTTCGGGCCGATAATTGCGTACAGCAAACCTTCCTCGAGGGTCAGGTTGATGTCCCGCAGCGCAGGCTCGTTGGTATAGGCGTAGGTGAACGAAACGCCGCGCAGAGTCGCTAGAGCCATCCGAGCGCCGATCCGATGAACGCAACCAACACGGCCGCGACGACGACAACCGCAAAGACGATTTCTCGTGGCCTGGCGGGACGTAACGTCACGAGATGCGTGTGTGACACGTTGGAGTTGAAGGCGCGGGCGTCGAGCGAGATGGCGCGCTCCTCGGTCTGGTTTATCGCGGCCAGGAAGACGGGTGCGAGAATCGGAAAGAACGCTCGCGCCCGGACGATGATGTTGCCCTGTGTCTCAATGCCACGCGACTGCTGAGCCTCGAGCACCGTGCGGGCGTGGCGACCCAGGTCGATAATCGACTGGAACGAAGCCAAGATCACGTAGGTGGCGCGCGGAGTGACTCCGCGCAGTTCAAGGGCCAACATCAAATAACGCACCGTGGCAACATTGAAAAACAACGTGACCGCGCCGCTGATCGCCATGACAAGCAACGCGAACCGCGCTCCCTCTTCCATCCCCGCCCACGTCGGCGCGATGTTTCCGAGTCTGAACAGCGGGTCTTTCCCTTCGATGAACGCAGCGCGCAAGACAAACAAAACGAGACCGACGACCAGGAACAACCTGAGGTAGGTGGGGAGGAACTCGCGCGCTACCCCCGCAAACAGCGCGATGACGGGGTAGACCAGGCAGACGATGGCTGCCGCAACGAAACCCGGGAACGCAATCGGCGCAATGGCAATTGCAACCAGCACGATGAACACAACAATCGGATCCATATTTCGGATTGGATTGCCACGGTCGACGTGCGTGCGGAATCGGTTGCCGAAGGCGACCGAGTTCCCGGATTCCGATGACACGGTCAGCTCACCGACGTCCCAGATGGCTTGGTCGAAGCGCCAGCCTTGTTCTTGCCCAGATAGATGTATCCGAGTGGGAGCTTGGCGTGCGTCCGGTTGGGGATTCCCTTAATAATTGCGAATACGATCATGACCGTGGGCACCTTGTCAAGGATGTCCATGGGCACCTGCGCGACGAAGTTCGCCGTGTTCACGTCCAGACCGAGTGCGACGAGCGCACCGACGACGATAGCGCCGCCGCCGACCGCGAGGCCGCCGAATACCCAGATGGTGATAATGGCGCCCAGTACGCCTCCGATGAGCGCAAACGGAATCGCGCTAAGCAGAGTCTTCGACCACGACTTGAATACTCCACGACGGGCGAGGTAGCCCGCGAGCAGGCCGAACATGATGTTGAGCACGCCAAACGCCAACGTTGGCGGCGACGTGATTGCATTCAGGATGTTCGAGATTGCGCCGACCACAGCGCCCGGTCCCATGCCACAGGTTGCACCGACAAGAATCGTGCCGATGCTATCGAGATACACGGGGAGCTTCAGCAGGAGGGCAATCTGCCCACCGATGAAGTTGATGGCGATTCCGATCGGCATCATGAAGATCGTCAAACGGCCGTAGCCTTTGAAGAACTTGACAACTGCACTTTCATTTACCATTGGTATGGCCTTTCTGTTTGGTGATTGTTGGATATAGGACAGTCAAGCTTTACGTTCCGCGAGGAATGCGCGAACGTCGGTTTCGGAGGTCATCCCGCCTCGTGCACCTACTTTGCCAACGGACATCGCGGCAGCCGCGTTGGCGAAGCGCGCGGACTCGAACGGGTCGCGGGTGGTCGTATAGGCGAACATGAATGAACTCGAGAAAGTATCGCCAGCGCCCGTGACGTCGATTACCGGGACAACGTGACCCGCGATGTGCTCTAAGCCACCAGAAGTGTAGACATGGCAACCGCCACTGTCGAGCGTGACCACGATCGCGCTGGCACCTGCCGCAAGCACAGCCGCGATGTCATTGCCGCTCTCAACAAAGCGCTGGTGACCAAGTGCGTTCATGAACAGGATGTCACACTGTTCGATCAGCCCCGAACTATGGTTCTCGGGGTTGAAGACGTCAATGTCCATGGCAACGAGTGTGCCGTCGCGTCGAAGCTCGGCCAGCACCTCGATGGCCCTCATAGAACCGCGCTGGAAAGGGATGGCGTCGGTTAGCGTGGTGAACAGAAACTCAGCGCCACGAATATGTTCCCAGGTGGCGTCGGTCAGTTCGGTTCGAGTGATGCCGAGACTGGGAATCAGCACAATGTTCTGGTCGCCCGACAGCATAATGATGCAGTGTGAGTCTGGTACGTTCTCGTCAAAAATAACGTGGTCGGTGGCGACGCCAAGTTCGCGCAGTTGGCCGAGTAACTTGTGGGTAAGCACCCCCGAATTTAGTTGGCTGCTGAATGAGGTCCGACGCCCGAAGTGGGCGTAAATTGCGGCGGCGTTGGCGACCATTCCGCCGAACTGGGTGGGTAGAGTCTCGACGTATACTTTGTCACCTCCGGAAGGGAAGTACGGCATCGCGTAGTACTCGTCCTGTGCGACATCGCCAAAAAACACTGCGTACGACTCGGTCATGAGTCGACCCTCCGAGCGGTGGTTTGCCGCTCGATTAGTGCTACCGGCAGCGTCACTTGATCGGCGACAGGCTGTTCACGGCTCTCCAGCGCATCCAGAAGTGCATCGGTGGCCGTTTTACCCAAGCCCAGCACATCCTGTCGCACAGTAGTCAAACCCGGGTAGCAGTATTTTGCTGCGGGGGAGTCGTCGAATCCAACCACCGAGACGTCCTCGGGCACCCTGATTCCGGCATCGCGCAATTCGTTCAACACCCCGAACGCCATGAGGTCGTTGGTTGCAAATACGGCGGTGGCGGCGCCACTGGCAAGGGACGCTAAATGTGGTCGCACCGCCGTTCGGCCGCGTTGCTCGGTGTAGTCCCCGATGCCGGTCAACGGGTCGCGCAGACCGGCCGCGCGCCACGTATCGATGAAGCCAGCAACGCGGCGTTCGCTTGTTACAGGGTCGCCCTCGACCGCGAGCACTACCGCTGAGCGGTGGCCAAGCCCAATCAAATGCTCAGCGACGTACTGACCGCCCGCGTAATTGTCGGATACGACTGAACCGAACCGGGTGTTGGGGATTTCCTCGTCAACAAAGATCAACGGGATACCGCCAAGCAGGTCAGCTAGCGCGCTATCAGTTGGCGGTGCACCGGCGGCGTAAACAAGGCCATCAACCGCGCGCGACTGGACCATGCTGAGGTATTTCAATTCGCGCGCGTCGTCAAACCCCGTCGTACAAAGAATCACGTTGTAACCGCGTTCCACGGCGGTGGTCTCAACCCCTTGTGCGAGTTCAGCGAAGTATCCGTTGCCGATATCAGGCACGACGAGGGCGATAATGCGCGTGCTCCCGAGGGCAAGGTTTTGCGCGCTGCGACTCGGGACGTATCCGAGGCTTTGTTTCGAGGCAATCACTCGATCACGCACCGCGGCGCTCACCTTCCGCTTGCCGCTAAGGGCGTGGGATACGGTCGTGCGGCTGACTCCAGCGTGTTCGGCGACCTCTGAGATGGAAACCACGACTCTCCTCGTCATTGAATAGGAGCCAGATTGCAAACCGGTTTGGTAAATCGATTGGAGTCAAGTTACCACACGAGCTGTTAAAGAGCAATGGTGAGGACACCGCTAACTTTGGGGTAGTTATCTCACCGCGCCTCGCGCGTCAATTGAATGATCCGAGCGGCTTCACGATTTGCGAGCATCGCTGAGTCCACGAGTTTCGTTCCGTGAGCAAGATGAGCCGCGAGAGTTCCGGCAAATGCGTCCCCAGCGCCCGTCGTGTCGACCACCTTAACTTGTTCACCTGAAATGTGAACAATCTCGCCCCCACTGATAACGAATGCTCCATTCGAGCCTGCGGTGAGCACGATGGACTCGAATCGGTCGGCAAGTTGGAGCGCGAGATATTGGTCATCATTGGAATCGACACCGAGGATCGTTTGGGCTTCGACCTGATTGACAATGAGCGGATCCGCGTTGGATATCGCATCGATGTCGATCGGTTGGACCGGGCTCGGGTTGAGAACAAGCCTCACCCCCGTCTGACGACACCACTGGGCGACCGCGACAGTGACATCTCGAGGCACCTCGAACTGGGTGAGGACAAGCGTTGGGTTCGCTTTGTCGAGCGCGGCGAGCGTCTCCGTGGGGGACATTGCCGAGTTAGCCAATGCCAAAACGATGATGCTGTTCTCGCCATCGGGCGTCACCTGTATGTATGCGCGACCGGTCGCCATGTCGTGACGAACTAGGTAGGTAACATCCACACCCGCGGAATCAAGCGCTTCTTCGATTTGTTGCGCAGCATGATCTCGCCCCACTGAACCAATGAAGGTAGTCGATGCCACTCGAACGGCGGACAGAGCCTGATTGAGGCCCTTGCCGCCAGCCGTTTCTTGCAACCCCTGTCCCATGATGGTTTCTCCCGCAACGGGGCGGCGCGAGACTGCGAGGACGATATCTAAGTTTGCTGATCCGACTACTGCGACAAATGGATCAACTCCTTTGCGAGCGATTGAAGGACGTAAACCGCGTTTTACGTTTGGCATGCGTTCAGGCTATTCCCCTATCGACGAGTTATCTAGCGAGCTTTGCTGAGAGCGGCGTCCATCGGATCTCTTGGCTACGGCTTCGACTCTCACCGAGGGCACAACAACCGCTCCCGCTTTCGGAATAACCCCCAAACCAGGCTTTGGGCTCAACGCCTGCAACATTCGTTTCTTAGGCGACACATAGAGAAGCCACAGGTAACTGTAGGTATTGAATTTGTAGTGTCGCCTCATCGGTACATTCCGCCGACAGCCAACCCGACGAAATGAGTTCTCATGCATCGCTCCCAAACCGCCACCGCAATTCTTGCGTCGGCGTTGACGACCACCTTGACCCTGGTTTCGATTGTTGTCGGATCGACTCCGGCTGTCGCCGCGAAAGCACCA
>WLFX01000003.1 GCA_009703545.1 Actinomycetota bacterium | reverse complement strand
CTGCTTGCAAAGCAGGCGCTCTACCAATTGAGCTAAGTCCCCGTTTTTTGCGGTTTCGGGAAACCGTGTGGGGCTACCAGGACTTGAACCTGGGACCTCTTCGTTATCAGCGAAGCGCTCTAACCACCTGAGCTATAGCCCCCAAACCTGTCCGAGCCTATCGCATTTAGGTCATGCCAAAAAATCGAATAGAAGAGTCGGTTGGCTCAGTCGTTGGTGAAAGCGACCCTTATCCCACCCGTGATGCGAGCGATGAAGTTGAACGCCAAGGCGGCGAAGCCTCCGATGGCCGTGCCACACACGAGACTCGCGATGATCTGGATCAATGTGAACACCAGGACAGACGGGAACGACATGAGATTAGTGAGCCCCATGAAATCAATCCCGACAATCGAACTCACGATTCCGTTCAACGTGTCAACAACCCCAAGAACTGTAAAAAGGAGCCAGCCCAGAATGTTAACAACCGCAAGAACAAGTGAGAGCGTCAGCGAGACGACGAAGGAGTTTCGTGTGGCCGACCAAAAGTCGATGTGAACGAGGCGAAGCCGAATCTGCTTTTCCGTGGATTCTTTACTCATGGTCAGTGTCTTCCATTCCTGTTTTCTCTGATTCGTCTGATTCCGCCGAATCAATTCCTTCTGTCGAGTCTAGATTACGCTCGACGTTGCGGGCGATCGCGAGAATTCGATCTCCCTCGTCAGGGCGGGCAAAGACTACGCCCATGGTGTCCCGGCCCTTCGCGGGAACACCATCGACACTCGAGCGCACGACCTTTCCACCTTCCATGATGACGAGAACCTCGTCACCATCGTCAACGATGAGGCCACCGGTTAATCCGCCGCGTTCGTCCGTCAATTTCGCGACCTTGATACCGATCCCGCCACGGTTCTGAACACGGTATTGGCTGACCTCAGTGCGTTTCGCGAACCCGCTTTCGGTGACGACAAACACGTATCCGACGTCAGAGACAACCGCTGCCGACAATAATTCGTCGCCAGTTCGGAGCGAGAGCCCCTTGACGCCTGCCGTCTTTCGACCGGTGGGGCGCAGGCTCGCGTCGTTTGCGGCGAAACGAAGCGACATCCCCGCTTTAGACACGAGCAAGATCTCGCTGTCGGAATTGACCAGCATTGCGGACACCACCGCGTCAAGGTACGTCGGTTGGCCCTCGTCGTTGACAACGGCTTTTCCGTCTTTGCCTTTTTCTACCGCAAGGTCAATGGCAAAGACTCCGCCGGTTCGGTTAGTGTCATAATCGGTGAGCTTCGACTTCTTGACAAGTCCTTTACCTGTTGCGAGTACGAGATATTCCGCTGCCGCATAGTTTCGGACGTCGAGTATTTGCGCAACCGATTCGCCTGGCAGGAGCGCGAGCAGGTTTGCAATGTGCTGACCTTTCGCGTCACGCGCCGCCTCGGTGACCTCATAACCTTTGGCGCGATACACGCGGCCTTTGTCAGTGAAGAACAACAGCCAATGGTGTGTTGTTGTGACCAGGAAGTGTTGTACAACGTCGTCGGCGCGCAGTTTTGCACCCTTGATGCCTTTACCGCCACGGTTTTGGGAACGATAGTTGTCGCTGCGCGTTCGCTTAATGTAACCATCACGAGTAACGGTGACAACGATTTCTTCCTCGGGAATAAGGTCCTCGTTGCGCAAATCGCTTTCGCTTGGGACAATCGCGGTGCGCCGATCATCACCATATTTCTCGACAATTTGAGTTAATTCTGTGCTGATGATTCCGCGCTGAACCTCTTCGTCAGCGAGGATTCGATTGAATTCGGCAATCTGGAATTCGATTTCCGCGGCCTGGTCCATAATTTTTTGACGCTCTAGAGCGGCAAGTCGTCGAAGTTGTAGGTTGAGGATTGCCATCGCCTGAATGTCGTCCAGAGCGAGAAGTTTAATTAGACCTTCTTTTGCTTCGTCGACCGTGGGTGATTTTCGGATCAGTGCGATGACCGCATCAAGAGCATCAAGGGCTTTCAAATAGCCGCGCAAAATGTGGGCGTCGGCCTCCGCCTTGTCGAGGCGGAACTGGGTGCGTCGCACAATGACACTGACTTGGTGCTCGACCCAGTACGTGATGAATTGGTCGATGGGGAGGGTTCGGGGAACTCCGTCCACAATCGCCAGCATGTTCGCACCAAAGTTGTCTTGCAATTGAGTCTGCCGGTACAGATTATTGAGAACGACCTTGGCAACAGCATCACGCTTCAGAACAATGACGAGTCGTTGACCAGTTCGGCCACTCGATTCGTCACGAATGTCCGCGATTCCCTGGAGTTTGTTCTCCTTGACAAGGTCGGCGATCTTCATCGCCAGGTTATCCGGGTTCACCTGGTAGGGCAGCTCGGTAATGACCAGACAGGTGCGGCCGTGAATTTCCTCGGTTTCAACGACGGCGCGCATAGTGATAGAACCGTGCCCGGTTCTGTAGGCCTCGTCGATTCCCGCGGTGCCGACAATCAAAGCACCGGTGGGAAAGTCTGGTCCCTTCACCCGTTGGAGAATCGCGTCGAGCAGTTCGTCGCGTGATGCGGTGGGGTTGGTGAGGTGCCAGAGCGCAGCTTCACTAACTTCACGAAGGTTATGCGGCGGAATGTTCGTTGCCATACCCACTGCGATGCCAACCGAACCATTGACGAGAAGATTGGGAAAACGGCTCGGCAGTACTGATGGTTCTTTCGTCTGCCCGTCATAGTTGTCCTGGAAATCCACGGTGTTCTCGTCGATATCCCGAACCATTTCCATCGCGAGCTGTGCCATTCGGGTCTCGGTGTATCGAGGTGCGGCCGCGCCGTCGTTTCCCGGAGAACCAAAGTTGCCTTGTCCCGACGCAAGTGGATATCGGAGGCTCCACGGTTGAACGAGCCGGACCAATGCATCATAAATTGCCGTGTCTCCGTGGGGGTGGAACTGCCCCATGACATCGCCAACTACTCGGGAGCATTTCGAAAACGACTTGTCTGGTCGGTAACCACCGTCGAACATGGCGTAAATCACTCGTCGGTGGACAGGTTTGAGACCGTCGCGAACATCAGGTAGTGCTCGTCCGACAATTACGCTCATCGCATAATCAAGATACGAACGCTGCATCTCCATCTGGAGATCGACTGGTTCGATACGTTCTTTCGGTTCGTCGGTCATGGTGCGTTGTCCTTTTAGTCGATTCCTAAATGTCTAGGAAGCGAACATCCTTTGCGTTTTGCTGGATAAATGTTCGTCGAGCACCAACGTCTTCGCCCATGAGAGTAGAGAAGACGGTGTCGGCGATGGCGGCGTCACTCAAGGTGACCTGCAACAGCGTTCGCGAATCGGGATTCATCGTGGTGTCCCACAGTTCTTGGTGATTCATCTCTCCCAGTCCCTTGTAGCGCTGGATTCCATTTTCTTTGGGCAGTTTTCGACCGGCCTTTGTTCCGGATTCGATGAGGGCATCACGTTCACGATCGGAGTAGACGTATTCATGCGCGTGGTTGCTCCACTTAAGTCGATACAGCGGTGGCTGTGCGAGGTACACAAATCCTGCGTCGATTAGGGGGCGCATGTATCGGAATAGAACCGTGAGCAAGAGCGTAGTGATGTGTTGGCCGTCCACGTCGGCATCGGCCATCAGCACAATTTTGTGATACCGGACTTTTTCCAACGAGAACTCGGTATCGATACCGGCACCGAACGCGGTGATCATCCCCTGAATTTCTGCGTTTCCGAGAGCCCGATCAAGCCGCGTCTTTTCGACATTGAGGATTTTTCCGCGCAGCGGCAAAATCGCTTGCGTCTCTGGGTTACGACCCTGAACAGCCGAGCCCCCTGCGCTGTCACCTTCAACAATGAAGATCTCAGAGAGCGATGGGTCTTTGGATTGGCAGTCCTTCAGCTTGCCCGGCATTCCGCCCGACTCAAGTAGTCCTTTACGACGGGTTTGTTCCCGTGCTTTTCGAGCGGCAATTCGGGCAGCAGAAGCTTGAATCGCTTTTCGAATGATTTCTTTCGCCTCGACTGGGTGGCTGTCGAACCAATCGCCGAGTTTGTCGCCGACGGCTTTCTGAACGAATGACTTTGCCTCGGTGTTTCCTAGTTTCGTCTTCGTTTGGCCCTCGAACTGAGGTTCGGCGAGTTTTACCGAGATGACCGCTGTCAATCCTTCGCGCACATCTTCGCCGGAAAGGTTCTCGTCCTTTTCCTTGAGAATTCCCTTATCTCGTGCGTACTTATTGATCAGTGTTGTCAATGCGGCACGGAACCCCTCTTCGTGAGTTCCCCCCTCGTGGGTGTTAATCGTGTTGGCATACGTGTGGATGCTCTCGGAATACGCATTCGTCCATTGCATGGCAAGTTCCAGCGAGATTGTTCGAGCCTTGTCCTCGGACTCCAGCCCGATGATTTCTGGGTGAATAACCTCTATTTTTTTTGCGGAGTTGAGGTACTCGACATAGTCCATAAGACCGCGCTCATAGCAAAATGAGTCGTGGCGGTCCGCGGCTCGTTCGTCGGTCAGATCAATCCGAAGTCCCTTGTTGAGAAAGGCCATCTGCTGGAATCTGGTTCGAAGAGTTTCGTAGTCGAAGTCCGTCGTCTCGAAAATTTCAGCGTTGGGCCAGAAGGTAATCGTTGTGCCCGTCGATTCGGTCGCTTCACCTTTTTTGAGGGGTTTAACCGGCACTCCATCATGGAACGTTTGAGTGTATACATTTCCCTGTCGGCTAACAGCTACATCGAGACGGCTTGACAGGGCGTTGACAACCGACGACCCGACGCCGTGAAGTCCGCCCGAGACGGCGTATCCGCCACCGCCGAATTTTCCGCCGGCGTGAAGGATTGTGAGGACCACCTCGACCGTCGATTTTCCCTCTGTCGGGTGCATATCAACCGGAATACCGCGGCCGTTGTCAATACAGCGGACAGCACCATCCGCAAGAATCGTGATCTGGATAAGGGAACAGTGACCGGCGAGAGCTTCGTCGACAGAATTGTCGACGATTTCGTAGACGAGGTGGTGCAAACCGCGTTCCCCGGTTGACCCGATATACATCCCGGGACGTTTCCGAACAGCCTCCAGACCTTCGAGAACCTGGATATTTTCGGCCCCGTAATCGTTGAGGTTTGCCTTCGGTTTTGACTCGGCCATTAGAACTCCTCTGCGGCACCCCGTGAGGCCCATCCTGTGGGTTACAGTCTACCGCGAAAGGTGCCCGCGGGATGGGAAATTCGCTCCTGTGCGCGCCTTTTTCGCGCGCATTACCAAATCACGTGACTTATCCGTAAGTGTCTCGCGGACCACGCCATTTCACGCTACGAGGACCCCTAATTTTGTTGGGGACGCCAGGTCCCACGACGGATATTTTCTCAATTCCCGAATGTGGAAATCGTGCGAGTAATTCTGCAAGGATTTCGTGCCGCATTATCCGAAGGTTTGTCGCCCAAGCCGACGAGTCACATCGGACGGTGATGAGGTCCTCGTCAATCTCAGGAACAGTGTGCGCTGCGACATCAATTCCAACGATTTCCTCCCATTGGTCGATCACTGATTCACGCGATAAATATGGTGCCCAACCGCGTTCGCTGATTGTCCTCGAGACAATCGAACCGATTGACTTCGGGTCTCGTCCCTTCTCGAACGGAAGGGAACCCTTCTGCTCGGCCGCTAACGCGTTGCGTCGTCGCTTGCGGCCAGAGAAAATTTCGACCAAGTGCTCAAAGAAGCGAATCGCCTCGTTGGGGTTGACTGGTGAGTCAGACATCAATCCTCCCGCCAAGTACGGTGTGTTGCCGACCAACAAGTGACGGAGGAATTGTTGCGACATCGGCTGCCGTGATGATGAGGTGCTCTATGCCCGCCAGATGCTCTCCGAGTCGGACGCGGCGGCCGGAGTCGAGTTCAGAGAAGACGTCGTCGAGCACCACAACTGGATCGCCCGCGATCGAATCGCGTCGAACGAAATCGACCTGAGCCAAACGCAACGAAAGTGCGCAGGACCACGCTTCACCTTGGCTTGAGTGGGTTCGCGCCGGCAAATCATTAAGGACGATTGACATATCGTCTCGGTGTGGTCCGAATAGAGTCGATCCGCGATCAACCTCGTCCCGTTGTTTCACGTGAAACAACGCCTGCAGGGCTTCGGCGATATCCGGTTCGGCGGTGTTGTCCGGAATTGACTCGGACATGGTGATTGATACCACGTCAGACGACGAGGCGATGGCCTGGTAGTGCGCGCTCAGGCGAGGTGACAGCTCGCTGACAATGTGGCGTCGCGCGGCCATTATTCGTGCAGCCAGAGCGATGAGGCTGTCGGTCCATGTGTTGAGTGTTCCGGTTGGGGCGGTAGGAGTGGCGCGAAGAGATTTAAGAAGGCTGTTTCTCTGTCTAAGCACACGGTCGTAATCAGCGATGTCGCCAGCCAGTGCTGGCGATGACTCTGCTACGAGATCATTGAGAAACGTTCGCCGGTGCTCGGGCTCGCCTCTCACGAGTTCCATGTCTTCGGGGGCGAACAAAACGAGAGGCAACAGCCGGGCCAGGTCGCGTCTCTTGGTGACCGCCCCGTTCACACGAATAGTGTTCGCGCCGGATCCCGTAACCCGCAGATCGACCTCTAAACGGCGTGCGGCGTGCTGGACGGTCATCCGGATAATTGCCTCGGGTGCACCATTTTTTACCAGGATTGCATCGCTTGCCGTGCGATGTGAATGGCCCAGGGCTGAATACACCAAGGCCTCGATGAAATTAGTTTTACCCTGGCCATTGGGCCCCACGAGGATTGTGGGAGAACTCTGAAATTCGAGTGACTGGTGTTCGTAGTTCCGCCAACCGATGAGTTCAGCGGAGATAATTTTCATGGCCTAGCGATTGAGCAGGTTCGGCTGCATGAGATACCGGTAAGCCTGTTCGATTGATTCTGAGTCCTTCGATGAATGTGCCGTGAAAAGGACGGGGCCAGCTTTAACGGGATCGGATGATGGTGTGAAACCAAGCCGAACAAATTCGCTGTGTGCGCCAGCGACCCCATCGATCACGAGCCGCGGTTTAAGCCACACGGATACGTCCTCGCCCACGAGGTGCGCATCGACAGTTTCTTGGGCACTGGCGGTCTCGGCAGCACTGGTTTCCAAAAGAACACCATCTTTCGAGAACGAATATTTAATTGCGCCGTCCCGTTCAAGCACTAGGGACACGCGCCGAGTCGCATCAATCAAGTCTGATGACAAGACGATCGCGTATGCGGCACCGCCGCCCTTTTCGTCAAGCAACCCACGAACTTTGGGAAATGACCCTTTGGCGAGGGACGACGTCACAATGCGGTTCCCGGCTGAAATAGCAACAAGTTCGCGGTCTCCGCCGGACAGTAGGGACATTGTTATGGTTTGCTCGGACTGGAACATCTTCCCGGCTTCGATAAGAACCCGTGCTGGCACGAGAATTTGTAATGGTTCACTTATTCCGGTCGTCGTCCACTTGACATCCCGCGACGCGATTCGGTAACGATCGGTGGCAGTGAATGAAATATTCTCGGCCGAGAGTTCTACCGAAATGTTCATGATTGCTGGCTGACCGTCGTCTTTGAGCGCCGCGACACCAACTTGAGCGATTGCCTCAGCGAGTTGCTCACCATCGAAACTGCCGACAGTGGGCGGAACTTCCGGAAGGTTCGGATATTCATTGAGGGGCATAATCGACATATTAAACTTCGCTGTCCCTGATGAAATGATTAGTTTGGTTTCGTGAAGTGAGACGGAAACGGTGTCTCCTGGGAGTCGTGTGACAATGTCGGCCAGGAGCTTGCCCGAAACAAGCACCGATCCGTGGTCACTAACATCCCCATCGATTGTTGTTCGGGTTGACACGTCGTGATCAAACGAGGCAAAAGTGACGCCCGTATCGGTTGCATCAATACGCACTCCGGCGAGGGTGGGGTTTGTGTTCTTAGATGTAAGCAGCTTGGTCACAAAAATGACCGCTTGTGACAAGACATCTTTGTTGGATTGAAATTTCACGACACACCTCTCGACGTTTGTTCGGTCTCTTATTGTGTCATACACGGACGACGGACAAAAAGCGCTTTCGTTATCGATCTAGTCGTCCCTAATTAAGTACGTTAATCGTCTTAACGCCGGTGGATATGTGGATAACGTGTCCTGCAGGCTTATCTCTGGCGGAACTACAACAGTGGAAGTTGTCAGCAAGCTGTTGACATTGTTGGATGAAAAGAAATAAAAGTTCACCGCAAAAAAAGTTATCCCACGTATTGTTTGACTTGTTGTGGAACAAAGACACTTATCCACAGCGGTGTTTGCGGAATACTGCAGAACTAGCGAGATGACTGTTTAATGATGTGAGTGAGGTCGGTTACCTGGTTGTAAACAGACCGGCGTTCTTTCATCAACTCGGCGATTTTGTTGTTTGCGTACATCACCGTTGTATGGTCCCTGCCAATCAGCTGACCGATCTTTGGTAACGACATTGAGGTCAGTTCGCGGCATAAATACATTGCTATTTGACGAGCTTGAGCGATGGCCGCCGCACGAGAATTCCCGTAAAGCTCGTCGAGCGATAACTCGAAGTACCGGGCGACATGTTCGATGATGTCCGTCGGCGAAACATCACCTTCCTCGAGGGTGATGAGGTCTTTCAAAATTGTCTGAACAAGTGACAGATCTATCGGAACCCGGTTAAGGCTGGCGAAAGCCGTAACACGAATGAGGGTTCCCTCCAACTCACGAATATTGGTGGCAACTTTCGACGCAATATATTCGAGGACGTCGTCGCTAATCCCGAGGTTTTCTGCTGTCACCTTTTTGCGAAGAATGGCGATCCGGGTCTCTAAATCAGGGACCTGGATATCGGTGATTAGGCCCCACCCAAACCGGCTTCGCATCCGCTCCTCAAACCCAACCAGTTGTTTAGGTGGAACATCGCTGGTGATGACCACCTGTTTTCCGTGCTCGTGCAACGTGTTAAACGTGTGGAAGAACGTATCTTGGGTGGCGTCTTTCCCACCGAGAAATTGAATGTCATCGATCAGCAACAAATCGACTTCTCGATACCGACGATTGAAGTTCTGCATCTGGCCCAGCGCGAGCGCATTAATGTAATCGTTTGTGAACTCTTCAGAAGAGACATAACGAACTTTGATGTTAGGAAACAACCCCTCGGCGTAATGACTGATCGCGTGAAGCAGGTGGGTCTTACCCAGACCAGACCCACCGTAAACAAAAAGAGGGTTGTACGCCTTGGCCGGAGACTCAGCAACAGCCAGCGCCGCGGCGTGCGCGAATCGGTTTGATGGACCAATCACAAAGTTTTCAAAGGTGTACTTCGGATTCAACCGAATTTCTCCGGAATTTCCCCTTACTCCAGAGGTTATTGTTGAAACGTTGGACAGAGGAACATCGATGGTTTGCTCGTCGTCACCGTCCCTCATGGCGGGATTGACCACGATGGAAAAGCTTGTGATTGTTTGTTTCTCGGTCGCGAACTTCGTCAACCCAGCCAGAATGTCATCACGCGCCCGCTGATCAATCATGTCTCGAGCGAAATCAGAGTCGACCTCCAGATATAACGTTTCGTGAAGAATTCCCTGGGGAACAGCCGACTCAACAACAGCCAAGATCCGCGGAGAAACATCGACCCCACGAGAAACCTCATGGACGACGTTGCGCCATAGGCTTTCGAGAGGGTTGTCGTTGTTTGGCATCTGTTTTTCTTGCTTGTGGATAAGTCACCATATTAGCCACAAATACTGGGACTCAACCAGCCACGATAGAAATGTGGAAAACTGGACCCTGCTGGGTTTGACTAGCCCTGAAATGTGCCCTATTCTTTTGAGGTTGCGCTTGTGTGCGCAATTACTCAACCTGACTGTGCCGGCCACTGGCCGAGGAGAACAAATGTCGAAGCGTACTTACCAGCCCAACAATCGCCGCCGCGCGAAGGTTCACGGTTTTCGTTTGCGTATGCGCACTCGTGCCGGACGCGCGATTCTTGCCGCCCGTCGCCGCAAGGGCCGCAGCGAAATCACTGTTTAATCACCCACGGTGCTCCCCCGCCACAACCGCATTGTTGAGCCCGGCGATTTTCGTCAGGTAGTTCGGCGTGGAGACAAGCGGGTTACCGCACACCTCATCGTTTATCGTTGCCCATCCGAACTTGTTCGAGTGGGGGTCATCGTTACCGCGAAGTGCGGGAACGCGGTGGTTCGCAACACCCTTCGACGCCGAACACGTGCAATCACGAGAACACTCATTGACGGCGGGAGCCTCACTGGCGACGTCATTTTTCGTTTTCGATGTGAAGGATCCGTCCCGAGTTTCATTGAGTTGAAATCGGAGATCGACGACGCAGTCAGTGCCTGGAGCCGGCCGTGATCGCCTGGTGGATCTATCTCTTCCCCCGTAATGTCCTCGTGGCTTTCATCCGAGGGTGGCGAGCGGTCATATCCCCGCTCTACGGTAACGTCTGCCGGTACTACCCAACCTGTTCCGCCTTCGGGCTCAAAGCAGTGCAACAGTTCGGGATTTTCCGCGGGAGTGGGATGACCCTGTGGCGAATCGTGCGTTGTAATCCGTGGGCCCGTGGTGGAATAGACGATGTACCTGCCAGAATGGACGGTAACTTCCCCCTCTCGCGTACGGGATTTGTAACCCCGAAGCAGAAAGAAAAATGATGCCCGATATTCTTGGAATGATTCTCTGGCCCTTCCGTTGGGCAATCGAAGCGTTGTTGGTCAGTTTTCACTGGGTTCTCTCCCAGGTGGGGTTGACTCCGACCGACGGGTGGACCTGGGTCTTGGCCATTACTGGCCTAGTGCTTGTCGTGCGCGCCGCACTCATCCCACTTTTTGTTCGGCAAATAAAAAGCCAACGCAAGATGATTGAGGTCGCACCCGACCTCAAAAGGATTCAGGACAAGTACAAAGGAAAACGCGATCAGTTTTCTCGTGAGGCAATGACCCGCGAGACGATGGCTCTTTACGGCAAACACGGCACGTCACCCTTTTCGTCCTGTCTCCCACTCGTCTTTCAAATGCCCGTCTTTTTTGGACTGTTCACCACGCTGAGCAATGCGGCCAAGGGAGATGCTGGTATCGGCTTTATGAACTCGGATCTTGCGCTCAACTTTGGCGCGGCGACAATCTTCGGCTCTGCCCCACTCCACGCCGCGATGTCGACAGCGGGCGGGAACGCGGTTGTCGTTTGGACCGCGGGAGTCATGGTGGTCCTCATGACGGCGTCACAGTTCATCACGCAAAAACAAATCATGTCCAAGAACATCTCGAAGGCGATGAAGGAAAGCCCGACCTACAAGCAGCAGCAGATTCTCTTGTACATCCTCCCTCTCGTTTTCCTCTTCTCCGGATTCGCATTCCCACTCGGCGTCATGATGTATTGGCTCGTTTCTAACTTCTGGACGATGGGGCAGCAGTTCGTTGTCATCCGCAACATGCCAACCCCGGGTTCCGAGGCATACCAAGCGTGGGAGGCTCGTCAGGAGAAGAAGAACATCCGTAAGGGAGTAGTCACGGAGCCCGACGCAATCGAAGAAGTGAAGCCCGCGCAGCGCCAGCAGCCCATGGGGAAGAACCGCGCAAAGCGCGGAAAGGGAAAGAAATAATGTCGGAAATCAAAGACGCAGCAGACATCGCCGCGGATTACATTGAGGGACTTCTCGACATCGCGGACCTTGACGGAGACCTCGAGATCACGAATTCGAATGGGCGTGACTATGTCTCGATCGTGGCCACGGATAGCGATCACCTCAAGGTGCTCACTAAAGGCGACACCGTGTCCGCGCTTCAAGAGTTGACTCGACTCGCTGTTCACACGAAGACTGGAGAGTTCTCGAGACTCATTCTCGATATCGCGGGTTCACGTGACGCACGATCGAAAGAGCTCGAGCGTTTAGTGGAACGAGCCATCGAACGAATTGAAGGCGGCGCGCAGTCGGCAGCCCTGCCCCCGATGTCTTCGTATGAGCGCAAGTTAGTGCACGACTTCGTGAGTGAGCGAGATTTCTCGTCTCACTCCGAAGGTGAAGGCGCTGACCGTCACACGGTTATTAGCCGCGCATAGTTTCACGTGAAACATTCCGAGATTGAACCGGAACCTGCTGTCGCGGAACAATTGTGCGGTGCGGGAATTGATCGTGTCCGTCGGTTTGCTCTCGATCTCGGAACTCGCGGGGAGTCGCTCGGGCTAATTGGTCCGGACGAAGCGCGACGCCTCTGGTCTCGCCATATTCTGAATTGTGCGCTTCTCGCTCCTGAAATTCGGTCTGCGGGAATTACCGGGGGCCGCACATCGGTCGCCGATGTTGGGAGTGGGGCAGGGTTACCCGGTCTCGTGCTCGCGATGATTCGTCCGGACATCGACGTCACCTTGATTGAACCGCTGGAACGTCGAACACGATGGCTTGACGAACAAGTCGCTTCTCTTGCCCTGTCAAACGTTGTGGTGTTCACCGGGCGGGCAGAGGACTTCTCCCCGCGCCGATCGTTCGACGTGGTCACCGCACGAGCGGTCAAAGCTCTGAAGGGTCTGATCCCGATCCTGACACCACTGGTAGTTGCTGGGGGCCAATTGGCGTTACTCAAAGGTCAGCGCTTAGATGACGAGATTGTCGAGGCAGCGAGCGTCATTGGTCTCCACAACATCACGGCGGTGGAATCCCGCGTCCTAGGCGAAGGTACAGTAGACGAGCCGACCAGGTTGTTCACCGCTATTGTTGAATAGCCGATTGGGCACCTCGATGTTTCACGTGAAACATCTCAGCGCGGGAAAGTCCCCGCGCAGACTAGAACTCTCGGAAGGGGCGTGTGCGATGTCAAATGATGACGCAACACCGCTCGCTACGGAACTCATGGACCTCACCCGGCGACGCGAGGCCTTGGCCAAACGTGTTGCTCCATTGCCCGTGAACACTCGAATCGTGGCCTTGTCGAACCAAAAGGGAGGGGTCGGAAAGACCACGACAACGGTAAACGTCGCCGCCGCCCTCGCACGATTGGGAGCACGAGTGATCGTTATTGATCTTGACCCCCAAGGAAATGCATCGACAGCACTTGGTATTGACCACCACGCAAAGATTCCCGGAATTTATGAAGTTCTTCTGGGTTCCTCATCGGTCCAGTCGGTGCTTCAACAGAGTCCAGGCAACGAAAACCTGTGGTGCGTGCCTGCGACAATCAACCTGGCCGGCGCGGAAATAGAACTGGTACCGGCATCAGCTCGCGAGACACGACTGAAGCGTGCGCTGGAAGAATACCTGGCATCAGCCGACGTATCACCCCACTACATTTTTATTGATTGTCCCCCTTCCCTTGGCTTGCTGACCGTCAACGCCTTGACCGCGGCGACGGAAGTTTTTGTTCCGATTCAAGCCGAGTACTACGCGCTCGAAGGCGTCACCATGCTGTGGGATAACATCGCGATGGTGCAGCGATTCCTTAACCCCCGTGTCAGTATTTCGGGTGTCTTGTTGACGATGTATGACCACCGAACCAATCTCTCGAGGGAAGTTGCTGACGAGGTTCGACGACACTTCCCCGACATCGTGTTTAAGTCGGTCATCCCTCGCTCGGTTCGAGTTTCCGAGGCACCTAGTTTCCAGCAGACCGTTATTGATTACGACCACGATTCCGTTGGCTCGATCGCATATCGCGAAGCGGCCATTGAATTTGCCGAACGAGGAGTGTACTGACATGGCCGAAAAGCGAACTGGATTGGGGCGTGGAATCGGTGCGCTGATTCCCACAGGAGGAGCGAGCGTCTCAGATCGTGGCGTGGACGTTTTCTTCCCGCAAGACGGGACGGGCGCGAGCCGGGACGTCCCCGGTGCACGGTTTCAACTCATTAACCCCAACAACGTCGTTCCGAATGCGGTTCAACCGAGAACGGAATTTCGCCCAGAAGAGCTGGCCGAGCTCGAACACTCAATTCGTGAATTTGGCGTGCTCCAACCCATTGTCGTCCGGCCGCTGAGTGGAACGGGAACCAACGCCACTTACGAACTTGTCATGGGGGAACGACGACTTCGCGCCTCGAAGGCTGTTGGCCTCACCGAGATTCCCGCGGTCATTCGTGACACGAAAGATGCCGACATGTTGCGAGACGCACTTCTCGAAAACTTGCACCGGGCGAATCTCAACGCACTCGAAGAAGCATCGGCTTATCAGCAGTTGCTGTCCGACTTTGGGATCACCCAGGACGAGCTTGCCAAGCGAATCGGGCGCTCACGTCCTCAGGTGACCAACACTCTTCGTCTTCTCAAGCTTCCGATTAAGGTCCAGCAGCGGGTTGCCGCCGGAGTCCTGTCAGCCGGTCACGCTCGCGCGATTCTGTCCGTGACAGACGCCGTCGCCCAGGAACGGCTCGCCACCAAGATTGTTAATGAAGAATTGTCGGTTCGAGCCGCAGAAGCTGTCGCGTCGACCTTGGGGGCGGGAAACACGAAACCCGACAAAGCAAAGCCGAAGCCGGGCGCCCGACGAGACCACCTCGAAGCGATTGCAACCAAACTCGGGGACAAGCTTGACACCCGAGTAAAGATTTCCGTTGGCAAAACTCACGGCACCATCACGATCGACTTTGCGACCGTCGCCGACCTCAATCGGATCGCGAGCGAACTCGGAGTTTCGGCAGACGATTAAACCTTCGCAAAACCGGACGTTCCGAAAGTAAGCCTCACAACGACGGTGAAGTTTCCGAACCGAAGGTCTACGCGAGGAATTCGGCGAGATCCTGTTCAAGAGCGGGCCTAGGTCTGGCGCCTACAACGGTTTTGACGACCTCTCCGCCCTTGAAGACCTTCATCGCTGGGATGTTGAGAATGTTGTATTGAACCGCCAGATCGGGAAACTCATCAACGTTGAGCTTGACGATGTCGATTTTGTCAGCGTGCGCTTCGGCAATCGCGTCGAGAATGGGTGAGACCGCACGACACGGGCCACACCATGGAGCCCAAAAGTCAACAATGACGGGCTTGTCGTTACGTAAAACCTCCGCATCAAAGGTTGCGTCCGTTACATCGCGAGCACTCATTGTTTCTCCCTCGGTAGGTTCCTCAAGTCTAACCGAGCGCTAGTGCGGACGGGATTCAATGAAATGCTGTGCATCCAACGCGGCGACCGCTCCGGAGCCTGCGGCGACAATCGCTTGCCGATAGGTGGGGTCAATCAAATCGCCTGCAGCAAAGACACCCTCGATGTTGGTTCGCGACGATCGTCCATCGACGGCAACATTCCCCGTCTCGGTGAGTGTTACTTGTTTCGCGATCAGGCTCGTGCGAGGGTCAGAACCAATTGCAATGAATAGCCCGTCGATGTCGAGCGTGGAGGTCGAGCCGTCCGACATTTCCAACGTGATCCCGGATACGGCGTCTGCGCCGACAATTCCCGTCACTGCTGCGTTCGTGACAAATTGAATCTTTGGGTCGGCTGTGGCACGAGCGAGCATCGCGGGCGACGCGCGGAACTGGTCGGAACGGTGAACCACATACACCGTGTCAGCGAACTTGGTCAGGAATGTCGCTTCTTCCATTGCCGAGTCTCCGCCGCCAACGACGGCGACCGTTCGATTGCGGAAAAACGCGCCGTCGCACGTAGCGCACCACGAGACTCCGAAACCGGACAGACGTTTTTCGTCGTCGAGCCCGAGGTGACGATATTGGCTGCCCATCGACAAAATGACCGCCTTCGACTCAATGACTTCGCCGTTCCCGAGCGTGATTTTTTTAATTGGACCATCGAGTTCAACAACTGTCGCGTCGTCAAAGACCAGTTCTGCTCCGAAACGTTCGGCTTGCGCTTGCATCCCCATCATGAGATCGGGACCCATCACGCCTTCGGGGAACCCGGGATAGTTGTCGACGTCGGTCGTCTTCATCAGGTCACCACCCATCTCAACACTCGAGGCAATGACGAGGGGTTTCAGTTCGGCACGCGCCGCATAGATGGCAGCGGTGTACCCGGCTGGACCAGACCCGATAATGACAAGTTCGCGCACAGTTTTCCTTCCGACAACAGTCGTAATTCGAGTTTATGGTCGCTTATTCCCCAGTCGACGCAGGGGCGCGACGAGATCGTGGGCTGATTTGTCACGCAACATCAAGAGTACGCAGAGGTAGACGGCCCCCATTGCACCAGCAATGACAATGGACCACAGAACCGACAGCTCTATCGAAGCCGGTGCTGTAGGCAAGGTCCCGCGGACAATGAATCCGACGCCGAGGGCGGGGACCAGGGCAATCACAAAACGGGCAAATGCTAGCCCCAGTAATTTTCCACCGAGGTGACCTAGTCTCCGCCGCACAAAGATCACCATCAGGATTGCGTGAACGAATATTGAGACGCTCATCGACACCGCGATTCCGTTTGCAATCAGGGAAACAGGTCCTGCCCCTGTCAACAACGCCCCGATTGTGAAGACTGCTGACTGAATTAGCTGCACAAAAAATGGCGTTTTGGTGTCTTCCAGTGCGTAGAAGATTCTCTGTAGAACAAAGACAACACCGAACGGAACCAGTCCGAAAGTGAAAAAGGCGATGACGTCCGCCATTCCGTTCCCAGCTTCGCCTGCGAACACATTCGCGACGTGCGTTGCGGTCAACCACAGCACGCCGGCACTAATGACCATGAATAACGAAATGCGGGCCAACGATTCGCGAATGTCGGACTCGAGCCGATCCCATTGCTTATCCCTAACGGCGGTGCTCATCTGCGTGAAATACGCGGTTCCGAGGGACACCGTAATCACAGAATGTGGAAGCATGAAAACGAGCCAGCCAAACCGAAGAACTGCCAGGCCCGGCTCTCCGTAGGCGGTTGCCAGTGACGCAATGTTGCTTTGGACAATTCCAGCAACTTGGGTCACTACAATCATTCCAAATGTCCACGCCGCCAACTTGGTCGTTGCCCCGAGCCCCACGCCGCGGAAGCGGAAATCGGGTCGAAAACGTATTGAGGCACGACCGAGGAAGCCGAACAGGGCGACTGCTTGGACAACGACACCGAGTGTCGCGGTACCTGCAAGGATGGCCACTTCGGTCGCGTCCCAGTCCGCTGCAACGGAGACACTTCCCGTGAAATGTTGTCCGAACCACAGCATTCCTGCGATAGCGACGACGTTATTGAGAGCGGGCGCCCACGTAAATGGACCAAAGACGCCTTTCGCATTGAGGACCTCGCCGACCAGGCTGTACGCCGCATAAAAGAAGACTTGGGGCAGACACCACCAGGCGAACGCAGTCGCGAGCCCTAGCTCTGCCGGTCCGAAACCGTGACCCCCGGTGTCTGTCGTGTGCTGGGTGTATACGGCGACGAGAAACGGTGCAGCGGCCACTGCAACAACGGTGACTACAAGAACAACAGACAGGCCAAGGGTCAGGAGGCGATTGACGAACTTCTCACCGCCATCTGAATGAAGTTGCGCGTTGATAATTTGCGGGACGAACACAGCACTGAGTAATCCGCCCGCAACAATCGCATAAACATTGTTTGGTAACTGGTTTGCTAACGCGAATGCATCAGCGCCGGAACCAATCAAGCCAACCGTGCGGGCTAGAACCACCGCGCTCACAAAGCCGAGGATTCGTGACACGACTGTTCCAGACGCCAGAAGGATGGACGATCGGCCAATTCGGTTCGTCATGAGCGACGTCGCCGATCACGAATAGTTCGGGTGATTCCAATACTCATGATGGCCGCCACAATGGCGATAAAGATCACGAGAGTGATGCCCTCCCATTGCGCTTGGACGTCGATTTCAATGAACACTGGGTCGCTGATGACGAGCCCACTTGATGTCGTCAGCGTTGCTCGAAGTGACGTTTTTCCGTTCGCAACCGAGATCATCGGGACCGTGACCTGGGCACTAGAACCGGATGGAATCATGATTGTCTGGTTCGGCGTCGGGATGCTGACAATTCCCGATAATGAATTGACGGTGGCGATGATGGTGATGTCGGTTGCGGAGGCGTTAGTGATTGTCAATGGCAATTCGGCTGAATTGGCGAGGACAGTGAAATCGCTTCCGATCGAGAACGAAACAAAGTCCTCGTAAGTTTTAGCGGTTCGGGTGTATTCGCGAACTACTCCAGGGAAGCGAGAGGTGGCGACTAGCCCCGCGACGACGCAGAGTTGACGAAGGCGCGCAGTGGTGATTACGCGGGGATCTAAGGCCATCTCGGACACTAGACGGTCGAGGCGATGTTGAGACATCAGTGACCCGATGGATGCAGAGGGAACGTCGTGGAAGTTTGCGATCGTGTCATTTGTCACCACAGCGGGTGTGAAACGAATCAAGCTTTCGGATTCTTGGTCCAACGCGTTGAGGAAGGCAACCGCACGCTTCGCGTCGATAGCGCTGGGGTCGCGCGGAAGAACGAGGGCCAGGCGGCTGTTCGATGAGTCGCGTAGGAGCGTTGCTACGGCAACTGGGTCGACTTCGGAACCGGGTGCGACCGCTTCGGCGATTGATGCGCTTGCATCAGAGGAATAGGCATTTGCTAGTCCAGGAAACATCTCGTCGTCCGCGATGAGTCGCCCGAATCCCAATTTCTCGATGATACTCAGACTTAGTGCGTCTCCCGCTCGACCGGTTGGCCAACCGGTGATGTCCGCCGAGGGGACACCCGAAATTTCACTCAGTTGGATAGTCGAGACCCGGTAGCTCGGCCCACTGTCGGCAATCACGAACGGGTCTGCGTTTCCCCACGGCAAATAAATTGGCCGAGATCGTGTTACGGAGTTTAACCACGCGGATACAAACGCGGGCGCTTTCGGCCCAAGCGCCTCGATGCTGGAAACGATTCGCGAGTCAATGGCGATCGTTGCACCATGCGAGATCGCGGCTGACGTTAGCTGAGCCCATGAACCGCCCCGCGACACCAGGGCCGTTAACTCGTCCGCAGCAATCAAGTCGGACAACGATCCGGGGGCGACGATGGGAACGAGTACGGAAAACGTAGGTCGAGATGTGGCTTCCGCAGGGGCCGCGCCGAAACCGAAAAGCGCGAAAATTGCCGCGACGGCAAGGCTGACGCGAGCGCGACGAACCCCAACTTTTTCGACGGCCGACATAGCGGTAAGTCTAGACTGAAGCGATATGGAGAGCGTGGCGGAGGCCATGGCGAGATTGACGGCCCTCGCCGGCAGCGGAACCGTTTCGACGTTGACCGCTGCCTTTGTGGAAGCCGGATTCGAGCTTGCTCTCGTTGGCGGGCCAGTGCGTGACGCCTTTCTTGGTCGGGCACTCACTGACCTTGATTTTGCAACGAACGCGACCCCCGATGAGATCCTGCGCGTGGTCGGCCCAATTTCGACAACCACGTGGGACATTGGTCGCGACTTCGGCACAATTGGCGCTCGCGTGCAAGGCGAGCAGGTTGAAATTACGACCTATCGAAGCGACACGTATGACCGCGAGAACCGCAAGCCGATTGTGGCGTTTGGGAATCGAATCGACGACGACCTGTTACGCCGAGATTTCACGGTCAACGCCATGGCTCTCTCGCTCCCTGATCTGTCGCTCGTTGACCCCAGCGGAGGATTCGACGATCTTGTCGCGAAACGACTGCGGACACCGGGCACACCAGAACAATCCTTTGCGGATGATCCGCTTCGGATGATGCGGGCTGCACGCTTTGTCGCACAACTGCAATTTGTTCTCGCCCCCGAGGTCGTCACCGCGATGACCGCACTCGCGGACTCAATTCTGATGATTAGCGCGGAACGCGTTCGGGACGAATTCATCAAACTCATCAGTGCCCCAGACCCCGTTCCCGGCGTCCGAACACTTGTGGACACGGGAATTCTCGATCGCGTATTCCCCGAAATCCCCGTTCTCATTCGTGAACACGACGAACACGGTCGTCACAAGGACGTCTACGAACATTCGCTCACGGTGCTGACAAAGTCGATTGCGCTGGAACTCCAACGTTTCCCGGATTCGCCACCCGACCTCATCGGTCGCCTGGCCGCGCTGTTGCACGATATCGGTAAGCCGATGACACGGTCGTTCGACAACGCCAAGGTTGTGACCTTCTATGGCCATGACGTGGCGGGTGCGCGTCTTGCCAAGAAGAGATTGCACGCCCTGCGATTCGATAACGACACCATCGCTCGCGTATGCAATCTAATCCGATTGCATCTGCGTTTCTTTGGATATAGCGAGGGGGAATGGACGGACTCGGCGGTTCGCCGTTATGTCAGGGACGCCGGCGAGGAACTTGAGCGTTTGCACATTCTTGTTCGCAGTGATGTCACGACCAGAAACGACAGAAAGCTCGCACTCATGGATGCGGCTTATACCGACCTTGAGGAGCGAATCTCTGCCATCCGTGAACGCGAGGAGATCGACGCGATCCGCCCCGACTTGGACGGTGACCAGATCATGACGATTCTCGATGTGGGGCCCGGTCGTCTTGTTGGTGAGGCGCGCGCGTTCCTCATGGAACTTCGTTTGGACGAGGGTCCGCTCGGTGTTGAGGAGGCAGAAAAACGACTTCGATCCTGGGCCGCCGGACGCGAATTGTCCTGAGCGCTTCTTTCGGCTATTCTTGGACGGTTGCCCACAGGGCAGCATGCACTAGATGCACAACCCTCCTGCTGCAGAAATTCTGTAGCCGCCGAGTCCAGAGGAGGTGGGTTACGTCATGCATCCCTATGAAATAATGGTGATTCTCGACCCCGAGGTCGATGAGCGCACCGTACAACCGACACTTGAGAAGTTCCTGAGTGTCATCACCAACGGTGGAGGAACTGTTGACAACGTCGATTTGTGGGGCCGTCGCCGTTTGTCCTACGAAATCCAGAAGAAGACCGAAGGCATCTACGCCGTCATCAACTTCACCGCGGACCCCGCGACCACGCAGGAACTTGAGCGCCAGCTTCGACTCAACGAGTCGATCATGCGCACCAAGGTCCTTCGCGCGGACGAAGCTGTAGCTCGAATTGCGTCGCAGGCTATCGAAGCGGCCGAAGCAGCAACGCTCGCTGAAGCGAGTGCGGAGTAACCACCATGGCTAACGACACAGTCATCACGGTTGTCGGCAACCTCACGGCCGACCCCGAACTTCGCTACACGCAGAACGGTGTTGCCGTTGCGAATTTCACAATCGCATCGACTCCTCGAACTTTCGACCGAGCGAGTAACGAGTGGAAGGACGGCGAAGCGCTGTTCCTTCGTGCAAGCGTGTGGCGTGAATTCGCCGAGCATGTCGCCTCGTCGTTGTCGAAAGGATCGCGTGTTGTCGCGACAGGCCGACTCCGTCAGCGTTCTTTTGAAACGAAGGAAGGCGAAAAGCGAACCTCGATTGAACTCGAGGTTGACGAGATCGGCCCTTCGCTTCGATATGCAACCGCAGCCGTCACTCGCGCACCGGGTTCGGCAGCAAGCGGCGGCGGAAACAGCGACTGGTCTGCTCCCGCGGGCGGCAACGAATGGTCGGCCCCGGCTGCCCCTGTTGCTGGCGGCGACCCCTGGGGTGCCGGCTCGACCGAGCCCTCTAACGACGACGCTCCGTTCTAACTAACTCTTCACGAAAAGGAATAATCATGGCAGGAAAGGCAACCGGCGACCGCCGCAAGCCGCGCGTGGGTAAGGGCGCTAAAGTTCTTCCCCCCGCACGCGCAATCAAGATTGACGTCATTGACTACAAAGACGTCGCAACCCTTCGCAAGTTCATTTCGGAGCGCGGAAAGATTCGTTCGCGTCGAATCACGGGCGTTTCGGTTCAGGAGCAGCGTCTCATTGCTCGTGCAGTGAAGAACGCACGCGAAATGGCTCTTCTTCCCTACGCCGGCGCTGGCCGTTAAGGAGTACGACAATGGCAAAACTTATTCTCACTCACGAGGTCACTGGCCTCGGCTCTGCCGGAGACGTTGTTGACG
>WLFX01000029.1 GCA_009703545.1 Actinomycetota bacterium | reverse complement strand
TTTGCGGTCAGCCCGCCGTCGAGGCGCGATTCCGTTTTTCACCCGCGCCATTGAATACCGGCGCCCAATTGGAGTTGTTGGCGTCATCACTCCGTGGAATTATCCGTTCACGCTTCCCGCCTCGGACGTTATTCCAGCACTTATCGCGGGAAACGCAGTAGTGCTGCTGCCAGATGCCGCGACCCCAGAAACGGCTGACATCGTCGAAAGGCTATTGCTGGAGGCCGGACTTCCCGAGGGCGTCCTAACTGTTGTCCACGGAGGTGGACGGGTGCACGGGGACGATCTCGTTGCGACCGCGGATTACATCATGTTCACTGGTTCGACCGCAACGGGACGCTCCGTTGCAGAAAAGTGTGCAACGCGTTTGATTGGATTTTCCGGTGAGTTGGGTGGAAAAAACCCAATGCTTGTCCTTCAGGACGCAAACGTCGTCGCCGCAGCTCGAGCAGCTGCTCGTTCGTGTTTTTCAAATTCCGGGCAATTGTGCGTCAGCATCGAACGCATCTATGTCGTTGATGAACTACACGATCGTTTTCTCACTGAGTTCACCCAACACGTTCGCGGGATGAAATTAGGGGCGGGTTTCGACTGGGACATCGACATGGGTCCGCTTATTTCTGCCACGCAACTTAATCGAGTGACGGCTCAGGTGGCCAATGCGGTAAAACGCGGCGCCACGGTAGTTGTCGGCGGTTCCGAACGCCCCGACATAGCGCCGAACTTTTTTGAGCCGACCATTCTCACGGGAGTAACCGACGACATGGATCTCGGTGCGGGGGAAACGTTTGGCCCCGTCGTCTCGGTCTATCGTGTCGCCGACGACACTGAGGCGATTCGTCGCGCCAACGAATCCGACTACGGGCTGAATGCGAGCCTGTGGACTAATCGCGCCGCTGACGTCGCCTCGCAGATTCACTCAGGAACAGTCACCGTGAACGAAGGCTTTTCGGCGAGTTGGGCTTCGCACGGTGCCCCAATGGGCGGGATGAAAACATCGGGCATGGGTCGTCGCCACGGGCGCGAGGGAATTCTCAAGTACACAGAATCTCAAACGGTAGCCACCCAGCGGTTCCACGGAATCTCGCCAGTCGGCACGCAATCAAACCGAGACTTCGCGCGGATGCTGAACCGACTGCTTGCGATGTGGAACAGGCTTTCCTGACGCGACAAATATGGCAGCGCCACTATCACGGCGGTGACGGTGTCAACTGTCGCCGATTCTTCCGTCGTGAAACCACTCGGTCCATTCCGCAGAGTGAGCCTGTTCACCTAATTTTTCGCGGAAACGCAGATTAGACGGGCGATAAAAATCGACGATGTCCATTCGCTCGTCTGGGGTTACCTCCCATCGTGGGCTCCTGACGACCCAAGCGATTAGCCTGAACGCAAGCCTCGCAAAATCATACGGACGGAATGGGTATCTGCCGCGCCTGAAAATATTGCGTGCGTAACGAAAAGTTACCTTCTTGTATAGTCCGATTGCCGCGATTTCAAAACGAGTCGGAGTGACATTGATCTTCCTTCTCACCGGTCCACCGAGGTCGGCTTGAACTCCCACTGCTGACAGGATTCGATAAAACAATTTCTGTGTTCCGCGATCGGACTCCAAAAATGGAACTACGATAACCCGAACCCGCGGGTCACTCGATGCCCACCGATCAAGAATGCTTGCGTAATCGAACTGGTTCGAAAGATTTTCATTGGACAGAAACGTCGAAACTCGCCCATCCCACGCGCTGGGGTGGGCGGCCGCTCTCAGCCGTTGACTGATAGCCGACGGAACACTGAATTGTTGCGCGCGAGCAACAAAAACATAATCAACGGAATCAAATCGGGTCAAAAGCTCAGACGTTAGATTACCGGCGTGCGATCGTCGCGACAACGTTTCCTCCACAAAAAAGATTGACGTATCGGACTTCCTGCGGGCGCGAAGACCGTTGGTAAGGTCATACAGATAAGTCCGCGCGCCATCAACATATTGTGAAACTTTTGTCGCCACACGGGGCTCCCCTGACTGACGATTCCATTCCAATTTCGGCGCGAGATGTCTAATATGTTCAGGGATAACGATGCGTGACTCGTCGCGCAAACTGACCTTACGGGGCAGCGCGTAAACAATGGTTTCACCGAGTTCCCCGCGCTTTTGAGAGGCTGTCATTTGTTCAGTGAACGCCGTGGACCCCGTTTTGATAGGCCCAATATGGACAACGGCCCGCAGTTGGGGTTCGCCACCATGATTCGTCACCATTCGACCATTCTAGGCAACCGATAACCCGTCACACTAGGAGGAAACCACGGTTTTGGTGCGCCAACCCCCTCTGATAGACTCGTCAAGTTGTCGCGAGGCAGCGTGCGCCTGTAGCTCAACGGATAGAGTATCTGACTACGGATCAGACGGTTGGGGGTTCGAATCCCTCCAGGCGCGCACAATGAACGACAAAAAAATTCCGCGGAACGTCAATTATCGAAGCGTTTGGCAAAGCTTTTCAGTCGTTGCATCAGTCGTTTGATGATGGGTCGCCGCCTCCGGCGATTGTTTGGTTTGAACTTAATCATGGGTTCCTCAGGAACTTCGATGTGTTCTTTGAGTGTGACCCCGGCTGCAAGCAAAACATCGTCGACGCGGCTGGCGAGGATCGGATAAATGCTGCGTTGATAGTGCCGAATGCTGTTGGTTGTGTGGGATGGATCGGTGACAATACCCCGCACATCAACCAACGACACATGTGAATGTCGGGCAACCACTCGGTCGACGATTGCGTTGTAAGTTCGGTGACGCAGGTGACGTCCTGGTTCCTTTTCGCTATTCAGATCGACCTCAGCACCATTGAGCAGAATCAGCTGAACACCCTCCGGGAGCAAAGCAATCATCCACTCAAGGTTTGCCTCGAAGGCTTCTTCAGTGAGCGGACCCTCGAAACGGAAATTGTCGATAAACCAATCGGCAAATTCTTTTCCGAAGCGCTTCTCAAGAAAATCTCTTTGAGTTAACCAGTTGGACGTGAAACGACGATGGGGTAAGACAAACTCGGTGTCTCTGTAACGGTAGATGCCGTGTGTGTAATCCTCCAGCACGCTGTACAACTTGAACCGGTGCTTGTCGGAAAAGAAATCAGTTTCAAAGGCATCACGATCGATAAACGGAATCCGGTCAATGATGTCCTTGAACTTGTCAACAAACTCCGGGTTCGATTGCTTCAAAATCTCGGAATGTTCCACGTGCGCGGCGAAACCTGATTGTGCGACATAGTTCATTTCTTCATCTATAGCAACATTGGCCCGGAGGTAGGGGTTCAATTGCCTCAGATCACAACCACCCCTGATGAGCAGCCACTCCGTGGCGGTCTTGGATTCAATACGTTCCTGGTGATAATCAACCTCGGTGATCCAATCAATCGTTGTGTCGCGGTCGAGTTTTGTCGACACTTCCCCGTTGATGTCAAGTATTGGACACTCGAGTTTTTGGTATAGCCAACTTTCCACTCCGAAACCCAAAATTCGACACGAGAACACAAACTGGGTGAGTGCGCCGTCTTCAAGGGCATAAAACCCTGCAAGGCCGTAATCGCCATATTTGTCGCTAACCCACACCGCGCCCGTTGTTGAGTCTGTCGAGTTCACATAGTGTGCGAGCGTCGACTGGTCAACCCGAAGCTTTGTGAAGTTGAGCTGGTTAGACCGATTAATGAGTTCTTCAATTCGTTCCATGTCCTTTTCAGTCGGCGGTAACACCGCAACTTTTATGTCGGACTGACGAAGGAAGTCATTGGTGTCCCCGCGGAAAGCCGACTGTTCCGAAATTTTGCGTTCGAGAACTTTGTACTGTTTCAAGCGTTTCAAAGCGAGGTCAGGTTTTCCGGCAACAGCAGGGTTGTCCAACAGCGTTTCAAGAATCTCGGGCAGCGCGACATTCAAATCGGGGCAAACAAAACGAGCTTCTTCAAGATTTTTGGCGAGGTCATCGATAAATAGGACATTGATGGGACGCAGATTGAGGTCCTCAATCAGCTGGCGAATTCGAGGCCCTTTTGGATTCCAATCGATACTGGGAAGCACAAAATAGTCCGACATTGACGATTTCTGAAGTTCTTCTAGGGCCACCGACTTGTCATTCATTGAGCAGATTGAGCTGATTATCCCCCGTTGAGCGAGAGCGACAACGATGTCGTGATTCCGCGGGATGTGCTCGATCGGACCTTCAGAGATTGTTCCGGCCCACAACGTGTCATCGAGGTCCCAGATGACCAGTTTGATTTGCTCCACAGGGCACCCTTTCGGAAACCAATAACGACGCAACCACTGCATTTCAACTTTACCTTTGTACTTACTCCATTCTGTCGCCGAACAGTTGGTGATTTGCGTGGGGTCTGTAGGGTTTTGTCATGATCCATATTCGTCGTGCATCACTCTCTGATGTCGAACAGTTGACCGGATTGGTCGAGCAATATCGCGGCTTTTACAATCAAGAGGCAAATTCGAACACGCAACAATTTCTTCACAATCGCCTCTCAATGAACGAGAGCATCGTCTTTGTCGCGGAGGAAGGTGATCAACTCGTTGGTTTCGCACAGTGTTACCCGACCTTTTCGACGGTGGCCCTCGCCGAGATTTGGCTGTTGAATGATGTGTTTGTCCACCCTGACTTTCGTCGCAGACACATCGCCGAACAGTTGATGGTCGAAACAGAGGCAGCGGCAAAAAAGGCCGGCGCGGCTCGAATTTGGCTACGAACGGCACATCTGAACGCGCCGGCTCAAGCGCTGTACGAGGGGCGCGGCTGGGTGCACGACGACGTGTTCAAGCGCTATGACCTGGTCTTCTGACGGTCGACAGGAATTCACATTCCCCTGGCGTTCCGCAGGCGACGCTAAATCCCCGGGCGCTGGTCCTTTAGTCCCTTGTCCATTGACGCGCGCGCGGCCGTAACACTCGCACGCTCGGATACCTCTGGCACTCCGACCTGCCAGAACGCGCCGCCTTCGGTGAAGTCCTTGGCGCGAACCTTGGTCACAATCACCGCGGTGCTGGTTGCCTGACGCGCCTTAGTTAGCGCATCGGCGAACTCTGCAAGGCTGTGCACCTCGAACGTGACAGCACCCATTGAGGCGGCGTGGGCAGCGAAGTCGACGCGCGCGCCGGTTCCAGTTCCCACGGAATCGGACAGCATGTTGTTGTAAGACGCACCACCCTGACTCGTTTGTAGCCGCTCGATGACGGCGTACCCCTCGTTGTCGCAGACGACGAGGATCATTTTGTGGCCGGACAGCACCGAGGCGTAGATGTCGGAGTTCATCATGAGATAGGAACCATCCCCAACCATCGCGAAGACCTCACCGCGAGGGCGTGCCATGGCGGCACCCCACGCCCCAGAGATCTCGTACCCCATGCAGGAATAACCGTATTCACAGTCGAAACTGGCGACTGCTTTGCTCATCCAGTTGATGTTGAGTTCCCCGGGCAGTCCGCCGGCGGCAGTGAGAACGTAATCCTCTTCGGTCGCAGAATTGTGCACCAACCCAACCAATTGAGCGTAACTCGGGGGCCACACTCCGTCGTCCGCGATGCGGCCGTTGACGAAGACGTCGAGTTCGCCTCGTAAGCGTGTGGCGTTCTCGGTCCAGGATGTGTCAGTCGACCAATCCTCGAGCGCCTCACCCAGTTCGATAAGTCCTTCTCGAGCATCGGCGACGAGTGGTGTGGAGCGGTGTTTGATGGCGTCGAAGCGTGCCGCGTTCAGACCGATGAAGTGCGTCTCGGCGGGAAACAGCGTCCACGAACCGGTTGTGAAGTCTTCGAGACGCGTGCCAACGGCGAGAATTACGTCGGCATCCCGAACTACCGCGTTAGCAGCTTCCGCACCAGTCACACCGACGGGTCCCGCATAGCGGGGGTGGCTCGCAACGAGGGAAGACTTACCCGCAACCGTCTCGACGACAGGAATTCCGTGTTTGTCGGCGAACGCAGCCAGTTCGGCCTCGGCCCGCGAGTAATGAACGCCGCCCCCAGCGATGATCGCGGGTCGCTTAGCGGATCGCAGCATTTCCACGGCGCGAGCGAGTTGACCGCGGTCGGGACGAGGTCGTGGGGATTCGTGAATGGTTGTCTCAAAGAACGATTCGGGGTAGTCGAATGCGTCGGCCGCCACATCTTGTGGCAAACCGATAAATGCTGGCCCACAGTCGCCGGGATCGAGCATCGTCGCGACCGCCTGCGGCAAGGAACTGAGGATTTGCGCTGGATGCGTGATGCGATCCCAGTAGCGGACGACGGGTCGGAACGCGTCGTTGACCGTGGTTGAGGGAACCCCGAAGTGCTCGACCTGCTGGAGCACCGGGTCGGGTAGACGCGTCGTAAACGTGTCACCCGCGATGAAGAGGACGGGAAGTCGGTTGGACATGGCGACACCAGCGGCCGTGACCATGTTCGTGGCACCCGGTCCGATCGACGTCGTGCACACCATAATCTGTTGGCGGCGCGATGCCTTGGCGAATGCGGCGGCGGCCAGACCCATGCCCTGCTCGTTTTGGCCACGCCACACGGGCAACGTGTCGCGATGAGTCTCTAACGAATGTCCGAGGCTCGTCACGTTTCCGTGGCCAAAGATGCCGTGGGCGCCAGGAAAGAGGGGAACGTTTGTTCCATCAACAATGGTGCGTTGCGCGATGAGATAGCGCACGAGCGCTTCGGCCGTCGTGATGCGAATGGTCTTAATTGCCACGATTTTCTCCTGTGAGGTCTGACACGGTTTCCCACGTCTTGGAGTCCCATGAATTGATCAGAGCCTGTTGGACGTTGACGACATCAACGGCTTCTCGGAAACTTGGCGAGAACGTTCCGTCCGTCGCGAGCGCCTCGAGGAATGAATAGTCTTCGATGGCTACGAGGTCCTCAAGCCCAATCGGATTCGCTTGACCGGGCGAAAAAACACCGTGAAACGGGAAGCGATCGCCGCCGTAGATGGTGGTGTACCCGGAACTGATGTCGTCTGTCAGTCGGTAGTACTGCAGTTCGTTCATCTTTTCGAGGTTCCACGCAAGTGCGCCTTTGGTTCCGTAAATCTCGAACGCGTTCTGGCTTTCGGGGCCGACCAGCGTGCGACTTACCTCAAACGTTCCGGTCGCACCGTTTTCGAAGTTACAGAGCATCGAGGCGAAGTCTTCGTTTTCGACATCACCCTTGGGGTCTTCTGGCCGACCGCGGCCGTAATGGCTCGCCGCTCCCGTGGGCAGCGGACGTTGCGGAATGGTCGTATTGCGCATTCCTACGACGTCGGTGATGTCCCCGATGAGGTACTGAGCGAGAGACACGGAGTGGCTGAGGATGTCACTCGTGACACCGTAACCGGCCTGGTCGAGGATAAAGCGCCAGGTGAGAAGGCCGAGTTCGTCGCTTCCGTACATTGACACGAATCGACCGCGATAGTGGGTGATGTCGCCGAGTTCGCCTGAGGCAATGAGGTTGCGGGCATGCATAACGAGCGGCGCCCAGAGATAGTTGTACCCGACACCAGTGCGGACGCCGGCCTTCTTCGCCATCTCGTAGGCGGCCACCGTGTGTTCGGGTTTTCCGCCAATGGGCTTCTCGCTGAAGACGGCTTTCCCCGCGGCGCAGGCCGCCTCAATCATCGGGAGGTGCAGCATGTTCGGCGCGGTGACCCAGACGACGTCGACGTCGTCCGATGCAATCGCTTCACGCCAGTCGGCCACAGCGCGCTCGAACCCGAAGTCGCGAACAGCTCGCTCACGACGAGCCTCCTCGGTATCCGCACACACTACGAGCACGGGATCGAATGAGCGATTCGGGAAAAGCGACGGAATGCGGAGCATGGAACGACTGTGTCCCTCTCCCATCCAGCCGAGACCCAATACGGCGACTCCAATTCGACGGTTCATGTTCAGCTCTTTCCTGTACGGCCCGCCGCCGTGGTCATCGGCAAACGGGGATCTTGTGTTTGGGTGTTCCATGTTTCGCGAATCCAGTGGTGCTCGGGGTCATCGCAGAACGCCATCGTTCTGTCATCGCCTGGTCCGGCCAGCACGTTAAGAAAGTACATTGGATATTCCGGCGGAGCCACGGTCGGGCCGTGGTACCCCTCGGGGACGTTGTACACGTCACCGTCGTGAATCATGACGGTGTCGTCGACGGAGCCGTCGACGGTATAGATGTGGAATAGTCCCTGGCCCGTCGGGTCACCGTGTGGACTATCGCCGCGTCCGATGCGGAAATAGTAAATCTCTTCGTTGGTGGTTGCGCAGTCGCCGATTCCGTCGTGTCGGTGGGGCGGCCATGACGAAAGGTTGCCGCCTGGCGTGATGACCTCACACACGTTGATGCGGTGCGCGGCCGTGAATGACGAGGGTGTCGCGATGTTGGTCACCTGACGTGTCGCCTGACCCGACCCACGAACCTCGACAGGCACGTCAGCCGCGAGAACATGCTGCACAGGGAAAACCTCGCTGGCGCGTGCGGTGCACAGTGCAATCTCGCCGGAATCACCCGACATCGTGACGGTTGCTCCGACAGGAATGTAGATCCAATCCGACACCGCCGCAAAAACTCCCTGTCGACCAGCGAGAGTGAAAGGGGCGTCGTCGACGGTAACCGAAACGTTCTCGGCTGACAACGCAACGAGCACGCCCTCCTCGCCGTCGAGCACGATCGAGACGGTGTTTCCGGTGCTCAGTGAGTAGACGCGAAGCCCGCTGTACGTCCAACCCGCATTTTCCGGGGTGACGTGGACGTCGGCATCGCCGTTCGTGAGCGTTCCTGCGGGAAAAAACCAGGTCATGACGTGCCTTTCGAGTGGGTTGATGACGGGGGCCGAACAACCGCAGCTGCGCGAGCCACCGCTCCTTCGGGGTTGCCGTCATTGGGGTATAAAAGCGTGCGACCGGCGACAACGCCGCGCACATTGGGTTCGTTCATGGCGGTTGCCCACAGAGCAAAGGTCTCGTCTGAGTCACCGACCGGCTCGCCACCCAGCATCAGGATGGGAAGAGTCGTTGCCGCGGCCACCTCGGCCATGCGGGCGGTCGCGGGAATCTTTAGCCACGTGTAGGCAGAGGATGACCCGAGTCCGGATGCAATGGCCACCACAGTGGTGAGTGCCTCGT
>WLFX01000028.1 GCA_009703545.1 Actinomycetota bacterium | reverse complement strand
TCTTTCGGAACGCCTCATGGGTCCGGTTGTTGCGAAAGCCCGTGAACGAATGGTCATCGCAACGAAGTTCGGACACACGGAATACGAGAGCCCCCTCGCACACCTCGGTCCCGGCGGTTCACGCACGTATATCCGTGCTTCAATCGACCAATCTCTCGAGCGACTTCAGACGGACTTCATTGACCTTTATCAGCATCACACTCCAGACCCTCGCGTACCTATTGAGGAGACACTGGAAGCGCTCAACGAGTTGATCGAGGAGGGCAAGGTTCGTCACATTGGACACAGCAATTACACCGCCGAACAAGCCCGCCGAGCACAGTCCGTCGCCAAGCGCCTCGGGTTGAAGACGTTCGTCTCAACGCAGAACGAATACAACCTGCTGGCGCGTAAGGCCGAAAACGACATCATTCCGGCTGCTCACGCCATGGGCCTCGGCTTTCTGCCGTGGTTCCCCCTCCACAATGGCCTGTTCACGGGCAAGTTCACCAAGGACGGCGGCCCAGAGAATTCGCGAATCATGAAAACGCGCCAACATTTGCATGCCGACGCTCCGTGGGACGCTATGGATAAGTTTGCGAAGTTCTGCGCCGAACGTCGCATCACGATGCTGGAAGCGACGATCGGTTGGCTCTTGGCCGTTCCCGGTATGTCGAGTGTGATCGCTGGCGCGACAACCGTCGTTCAGGTTCGCGAAAACGCTGACGCGGCAGTCTCGTGGAGTCCGACGACCCGCGAATTCACTCAGATCGCAAATTTATTCCCCATCAAACCTTAAGGTTCGGCTGGCACTGGCAGCATCGTGCTCGCATCAATTCCCAACGCTGTGTTGAGCCTCGTCGCCCGAGCATTGAGCACTGCCAATTTTTCAACGAGAGCGTTGTATCGTGCGATCAATTCATTGAGTGCAACGCGTGACTTCTCTAATTCTGCTTGCCGAAGCCGAAGAGAATTTCGCTCACGTGTGAAATCCGACGATGAGGGGAAATAGCCTGGGACATTTGCGTGAGCGTTGAACGAATCGATATCCTGCTGCAGAACTCGTTTGTCTCCCGTATATTTCGCGACTGCATCCTTCACCGTAAGTTCGACGGCAAGGATCTGTCCGCCAACCGATTCGATCGAACTCGAAATCTCGGCGATCGTGTTGGCCGACGACGCAGCGAGTTTTACACACGCCTGGCGATTGTCAAAATAGCGCGCGTAGAACTCTTCGAGGGCAGGAGTCACGGTCGTCGATTCCGTGCCGAGGATTGCAAAAAGTTCAGCGACGCGTTGAGACGACGTGAGAGATCCGTATGGTGCAAGCCGCCCAAGAAGGTTGGGGTCACTGATACTGGTGAACGATTGTTCTATTTCCGCGGAAATCGTCGTCCGCTCGAGCGGGTCTAACCGAGCCCAGATTGCGTGGAGTGCCTCATGTGCAGCGACGACGGGCGCTAACGTCGTCAAGACATCATCAGTGATGTCGAGCAGATGGATGGTGTCGTCTGCGACGGAGTAACATCCCAACACCGCAATACCCGCTTCGGGGTTGGGGCACGATTTGTCGAAAGTATCCGGGCTGTGAAGCGTTGGACGCGCCGCCAACAGATAAAAACGACCGGCTGACGAGAGCCCGGCACGATCGACGTATTCTTCGATTCGCGTGTTTTCAGCGGCTTTCCCGACCGTGAGCCAGTCCCGCACCATTGAGACGTGGAGAGATCCCCAGCCAACCAGTGCAAGTACACCAACCTGCACCACTATTGAAATCGCGGCGATAACGATGCCGACGCGTCGCCCGAATCCGGGAGCGAGGTACCGTTTCACTCCTTCAGGCTATTGGCTAGTGCCCCGTGAGTGGCGCAAGCAAACGAGCGACAATCGACGGTTGCCCCGTTATTTTCTCTTCTTCATCGGCGAGGGTCATGCCGACGAGACCAGCGTTCGCACCGAGGAATCGAAGTGGCTCCGGCTCCCACGACGGAGACCGGTGGTTCACCCACGGCAGTTCAGTCAACGGCGAGACTTTTCCGGTGATGAGGTCGGCGAGAGTTCGACCCGCAAGGTTGGTTGTCGACAGCCCGTCGCCCACATATCCGCCCGCGCCGCCGAGTCCGGTTGCGGGATCATACGAAACGCTCGCGTGCCAGTCACGAGGAACACCGAGAGGCCCGCCCCAGCGGTGTGAGATGACGATGTGGTCGGCGATCTGCGGGAACATGTCGCGCAAGGTTCGCGTGAGATGAAGAAAAACACCTTCAACGCGATCGTATTCGGGCTTGATTGCGGAGTCCCAGTGGTATCGAGCTCCACGACCCCCGAATGCGAACCGGTTGTCGGCCGTTCGTTGACCGTAGATGACAAGGTGCCGGCCGTCCGAAAAAGTATGTCCGTGTTCGATTCCCAGTTCTTTCCAGACCGACTCGGGAAGAGGCTCGGTCGCAATCATGAGCGAATACAACGGGAGAATGCGACGCTTCGTCTGAGCAATGGACGCACCGTAGCCTTCGGTCGCGTTGATGATGTGCGTCGCTCGAACGTCCCCGCGATCGGTGTGGACAATGCCGTGTGCCCACGACGTCACCGTCGTTCTTTCGACGATGCGCGCACCTCGCGATTCGACGATTTCGGCGATGCGACGAACGAGTTTGGCGGGGTGAACCCGTGCACAGTCGGGGGTGAAACTTGCCCCGCGTGCGCCCGACGCTCGGACCTTGTCAGCGTCCCACCACTCGAGCGCGTCGATTCCGAGGGTTTTTGTCGCAGCAACCTCTGCCCTCAGTTCGCGTTCCTGAAGGGCGCTTCGGGCATAAATGATGGTTCCCTTGTGCGCCCAGTCACAGTCGATTTTTTCGGACGCGACCACTCGCCCGATTTCCGTGATGGTGTCAGACATCGCGTCACGCAACGCCTTGGCGCGGTCGAACCCGTAACGCTTGACAAGAGACGAGGTTGACTGCGGGAATAATGCACTCGCCCAACCACCGTTACGCCCGGACGCACCGAAACCGGCGAAGTGCTTGTCTATCAGCATGATCGACAGTCGCGGGTTTGCCTTCTGCAAATAGTAGGCGGTCCACAACCCCGTCAGACCGGCCCCCACGATGGCGACATCAACTGTCGTGTTGCCATCGAGGGCCGGCCTCGGGGTGAGGTCGACCGCCTCGTGCCAAAACGAGACGGAACCCATTGTTTAAAGGAGCTTCGTCGCGCCGATCAGAACCTCGCGGAGGATCTGCTCGATCTCGTCGAATTCGGGCTGTCCGATAGTGAGCGGGGGAGCGAGCTGGATGACGGGGTCTCCTCGGTCGTCCGCACGGCAGTAGAGCCCCGCACTGTAGAGGGCCTGAGACAGGTAGCCGCGCAGCAAGCGCTCGGCTTCCTTGTCGTTAAACGTTTCCTTGGTCACCTGGTCCTTGACGAGTTCGATGCCGTAGAAATAACCGGCGCCGCGGACGTCACCGACTATAGAGATATCTTTCAGCTTCTCGAGCGTTGACTTGAACGCAGGGGCGTTCCGACGGACATTCCCGTTGAGATCCTCTTCTTCGAAAATGTTGAGGTTTTCCATGGCAACCGCGGCCGAAACGGGGTGACCGCCGAACGTGTAGCCGTGATAAAATGCGGTCGTTCCGTGCTTGAAGGGTTCGTAGATTCGGTCCGAGATGATCGTGGCGCCGATGGGCGAGTAACCCGAGGTCATCGCCTTGGCACACGTGATCATGTCGGGTACGTAATCGTAGGCGTTACACGCGAACATCTCGCCGATACGGCCGAACGCACAGATGACCTCGTCCGAAACGAGCAATACGTCGTATTGGTCGCAGATCTCACGAACACGCTTGAAGTAACCGGCCTGAGGCGGGAAACATCCTCCCGCGTTCTGCACCGGCTCGAGGAAGACGGCCGCTATCGTGTCGGGGCCTTCCATCTGAATCATCCGTTCGATCTCGTCGGCGGCCCAAAGCCCGAACGCTTCTTCGGTCTCGACGCCGTGGTAACCCTGTTCCTTGGCACGATAAATGTTCGTGTTCGGCACGTGGAACGCGCCGGGCACGAGAGGCTCGAACGCCGCCTTGATTCCGGGGAGACCTGTAATTGCCAGAGCGCCCTGAGGGGTGCCGTGGTAGGCGATGTTGCGCGCGATGACCTTGGTCTTCATGGGCATGCCCTGAATCTTCCAATACTGCTTGGCCAACTTGAACGCGGTTTCGACCGCTTCACCACCACCGGTCGAATAAAAGACGCGGTTGAGGTCGCCGGGCGCGTAGTCCGCCAGACGGTCGGCCAGTTCGATCGCCGAAGGGTGCGCGTAGCTCCAGAGAGGGAAGAACGCGAGTTCTTCTGCCTGCTTCGCGGCGGCCTGCGCCAAGCGCTTCCGCCCGTGACCGGCGTTGACAACGAATAGCCCCGAGAGGCCATCGATGTATTTCTTGCCGCTCGAGTCCCAGATGTGGTGACCATCACCCTTGGTGATGATCGGAACGCCCTTGCCGGATTCCATTCCCGATTGCCGTGCAAAGTGCATCCAGAGGTGGTCTTTCGCCATCTTTTGCAGCGGGTCTTTCATGACCTCACGTTGAGAAAGAATCTTCCCCTCCGCAGGCGCTTTCCCATTTGCGACCTTTTTTGTCGCGGGCTTTGCGACCTTAGACTTTCTCGACAGTAGCGTCATTGCGTTCAACTCCTATGTGTTGTGGGGACTACAGCGTTCCCCAGTTGTACTGCTGTTTCTTTAGTTGTAGATAGGTGAAAACTTCGGTCTCGACTACACCCGCAACGTTCCGAATTGTCCCATTGAGAAGGTTGAGCAGGTCACCGTCGTCGGTGCAGACCACCTCGACCATGATGTCAAACGAACCGGCGGTGAGGACGACGTATTCGACGGCCCCAATTTTCGAGAGTGCTTCGGCGACGACTCGTGAGTCACCCGTCGTGCGAATCCCAATCATTGCTTGACGGTTGAAGCCCATTTGAAGGGGATCGGTGATGGCGACGATTTGCATGACGCCTGATTCAATCAATTTCTGGACTCGTTGACGCACAGCGGCCTCGGACAGATCCACCGCTCGGCCAATATCCGAATACGATTTACGTCCGTCAATCTGGAGTTGTTCCACGATTGCGCGCGACACATCGTCGAGTGTCGACGGACGCAAACTAGTGAACATGAACTGATTCTGACGGTAAAACAGGCAAAAATCAAGTGATTTCGTCGCAAAACGCCGAATTCACTGCGGAAATTCGAAGAATTTGTGCTGGAAACTACGGCGCGGAGTGATTATTGTTGAGCCATGACTAAAACATTGAAGAACTTCATCAACGGTGAACTCGTCGACTCGCGCGGCAAGGACACCATCGACCTCGTCGATCCCGTCACCGGAGACGTCTACGCGAAGTCGCCCGTCTCGAACGACGCTGACGTTGATTCGGCTTACCAGGCCGCCGCCGCTGCGTTCGAAGAGTGGGGCGAGACGACTCCGGGCGAACGTCAAAAAGCTCTCTGGCAGATCGCCGACGCGATGGAAGCCAAAGCCGACGAATTCGCTGCTGCCGAGGTCCAAGACACCGGCAAGCCCATCGCACTCACCTTGAGTGAAGAGATTGCCGTCGGAGTGGATCAGATTCGATTCTTCGCCGGCGCGGCACGCAACCTCGAAGGGCGTTCCGCGGGCGAGTACATGAAGGACCACACGTCGATCATTCGCCGCGAGCCCATTGGTGTCGTCGGCCAGGTCACTCCGTGGAACTACCCCCTCATGATGGCGATTTGGAAGTTCGCACCAGCACTCGCCGCGGGAAACACGACAGTACTCAAGCCGTCGGACACGACTCCACAGTCGACCCTTCTTCTCGCACAGGTTGCGCAGGAGTTCCTTCCCAAGGGTGTCATGAACGTCGTCGTCGGTGACCGCACCACAGGGGCTGCGATGACCGCGCACAAGATTCCGCAAATGGTGTCCATTACCGGTTCGATTCGTGCCGGCATGGAGGTCGCAAAGTCGGCCGCTGCCGACGTCAAGCGTGTTCACCTCGAACTTGGAGGCAAGGCTCCCGTCATCGTCTTTGATGATGCCGACATCGCCCGAGCAGTAGAGGGCATTGCCATTGCGGGTTACTTCAACGCGGGCCAAGACTGCACTGCGGCAACGCGCGTGCTCGTTCATGCCAAGGTTCACGATGAATTCGTAGCCGCGATGAAGGAATACGTTCAGGCAAACGTGTCAACGGGAATCCCCACCAACGAAGACATCTTGTATGGTCCCGTCAATAACGTGAACCAATTCGATCGCGTCATGGGAATCCTCGGCGACCTGCCCAACAACGCGGTCGTCGAGACGGGCGGTCACCGCCAGGGCACGGAAGGGTTCTTCATCGAGCCGACCATCGTCTCTGGACTCAAGCAGACAGACTGGATCATCCAGAACGAAATCTTCGGTCCGGTCGTGACGGTTCAGAAGTTCAAGGATGAGGCCGAAGCCCTCTCGTGGGCAAACGGCGTCGAGTACGGACTGGCATCGTCAGTCTGGACGAAGGACCACGGACGTGCGATGCGTTTCGCCAAGCACCTCGACTTCGGTGCAGTGTGGATCAACACTCACATCCCGATCGTTGCCGAAATGCCACACGGTGGTTTCAAGCACTCGGGTTACGGCAAAGACCTCTCGATGTACGGTTTCGAAGACTACACGCGCATCAAGCACGTCATGTCTTACATCGGCGAGTAAACACGTCTCGAACGGCGGCGGTTCTGCACAGACTCGCCGCCGTTCTCTCGTTGTCGGCCCTGTTTGTGAAAACGTGTCGCGATGTCCGTCGCGCATTTTCCCGTCATCGGCGTCGTTGCACCGATAGCGACGGCGGGCCTGGTTTGGGCCATGACGGGATCATCATTCGCCCTGCTCGGAGCCGTCATCGCGCCGACGATGATTGTCGCGCATCACATCGACGGCGTTCGACGCGCGACGCGTGAGTCCCGGCGAACCGAAGCTGTGCGGGCACGTGAGCGCGCTGCGGAACGGGAGCTCAACATGGTTCGGGATACCCAGCGGATCATTGATGAGAACCGTGCATATCCTTCTGTCGCCGACATTGCTCGAAACCGCGAATGGGCGCCCGCTCGCAATGGTCACACCGTGGTCCGCGCTGGAATCCAAACGGATGGCTCACCGTGGCTCGTCGATGTGGCATCGGGGGTCACCGTCATCGGGGACGGTCCTGCAGCGGACGCCGTGTGGACGTCGCTCATCGTTCAGGCAACCGCGCAACTCGGTGCCCCGCAGGACCCTGGCGTACCAGCCCGCTGGGCGAATGGTTCGTCGATTGACCGGGGCGAAACAACCGAGGTCGCACTCGCGATTCGCTGCACGGACCGCGGCGTCGATTCCATTACAACCCGCGGTTCTCTCCCGACCCGCGTTGATTATCTGCCCGATGACGTCAACGGTGCGGACGGCATTCTGACGGCCATCGCGCGTATAAGTCGAGCACGATTGAAGGTGCGGTTGACGTCGGACACCCCTCATGTGCTCATTGCGGGTCGAACCGGATCAGGAAAATCACACGCACTCACCGCACTTGTCGTCGAATGGGCCACGCGCTTCACGCCGGCCGAGTTCCAGTTTGTTGGTATCGATTTTAAGGGGGGTGCGACACTCGGTCCGCTCGGTGGATTTCCCCATCACCTTGCGACCCTCACTGACCTGACGACCACCGATGTGCCACGCGCAATTGAGGGGTTGAGCGCTGAGATTAGGCGACGGGAGTTGGAGTTCGTCCGCCAGCGAGTCACGACAATCGAAAACGCGTCTGATGTTCCCCGATTGGCGCTTGTCATCGATGAGGTTCACGAATTTCTGCGACAATTCCCCGCGGCGCACGACCTGCTCGCGGACATCGCTCGGCGCGGTCGCTCACTCGGAATTCACCTCGTCCTCGCGGTCCAACACCCGAGTGGGGTCCTGCGTGATTCGGTTTTGGCAAACATTCCCGTGAGAATTTGTCTCTCGATGAACACGCTCCACGATGTGATTCAGGTGCTGGGACGAGCAACGTCCGTTGCGCCGGCACTGGGGAGGTGCCTCGTCACGCTCGGTGACGGACTGGTTCGCGACGTTTATGTTCCGTCCATCGAACCCATGACAGTGTCCGAATTGTCAGGCGAGCGAGTCCACACAACCCCGTGGCAGCCGGCGTTGACGAGGCCGGTTCCGCGAGACGGCCGAACCGGATTTGGCATTGTCGACGACGTGGCCCACGCGTGTCACCGAATCGCTCACTGGCAACCGAGCGACGGCGACATCGCCGTTATCGGTGACCGAGGTTCAGGGCGAACTGAAACGCTGCGGGCGTTAGTCGGTGGCCATTCCGCTACCTGGGTGACGAATGCGCAAGAACTCGACTGTGATGCCGGAATTGTCGTGATCGACGACCTCGACCGAATCATGGATTCGATGTCGCCCGTCGATGCGAGCGCATTTCTCGATGCGGTTCGGCGAGTTCGCCACGCGTCGCATCATGTCGTCGTTCTGGTGGCGAGCAGTCAACCATTGCCGCGCGTGTTTGGTTCCGTTCGCACCGTGATCACACTGCGGACAGCGACCCTTGAAGCACATCGCGCCACCGGTGCACCGCCGGAAACGTTCGACCCCGCCTCCGCGCCCGGGGTCGGCACGTGGCGGGGTCTTCGATTTGTGCTCTACGAGAGAACGGACTCGAGCGAGACTGCGTCGAGACCGTGAGCGACGGCAACCGCATCGTTGGTGAGAGTGCCGTTATGCGTGTTGAGGCCGAGCGCGAGTGACGCATCCGCGCGAAGTGCGTCCTTCCACCCCTTGGCGGCGAGTGCTCGAACATACGGAGCGGTCGCGTTCGTCAAGGCGTGCGTGGACGTCTGTGGCGCGGCACCGGGCATGTTGGCGACGCAATAGAAAATTGTGTCGTGAACCGCGAAGGTGGGTTCACTGTGAGTAGTCGCGTGTGAGTCTTCGAAGCAGCCACCCTGGTCAATGGCGATGTCGACGAGAACACTGCCCGGTTTCATCTTTTTCACAATTGCATTGGTAATGAGTTTCGGTGCCTTTGCACCGGGGATAAGAACCGAACCGATGACCATGTCGGCATCCATTGCGGCCTTTTCAATTTCATATGCGTTCGATGCGAGAGTCTGAACCCGGCCAGCGTACAAGGCGTCGAGTTCGCGCAAACGCTGGACATTGGTGTCCAGCACCGTCACGTTCGCACCGAGCCCAACGGCCATTGCGACCGCGCTGGTGCCAGCAACACCGCCACCGAGGACAACGATGTTTGCCGCGTGTGTTCCGGGGACCCCCGAAACGAGCAGCCCGGTACCACCGTTGGGACGAAGCATTGCATTCGCACCGACGATGACGGACAGGCGACCCGCGACCTCGCTCATTGGAGCGAGGAGCGGTAGCGCTCGGGTGGGAAGTTGGACGGTTTCGTATGCGATGGCCGTGACTTTTGCATCGAGAAGCGCCGTGGTGAGG